>JBOHAK010000296.1:0-25638 GCA_050697795.1 Gaiellaceae bacterium | reverse complement strand
TGATCGTAGGCTTCGCGGCGGCGCTCGTGGCCATGCTCATCGGCGGCACGGTCGGCCTGATCGCCGGCTACTTCGGCGGCAAGACGGACACGGTGCTCATGCGCCTGACCGACTACTTCATCGTCATTCCCGACATTCCGCTGATGCTCGTCGTCGCGGCGATCTGGGGACGCAGCCTGACGAACATCATCCTGATCATCGGGGTCATCTACTGGACGACGACCGCACGGGTGATCCGCTCGCAGGTGCTGAGCGTGCGGGAGCGGGTGTACGTGCAGCGGACACGCGCGCTGGGGGCAGGGCACGGGCGCATCCTGTTCCGCCACGTGCTGCCTCAGGTCGCGCCGCTCCTCGTCGCCATCACGGTGCTGTCCGTCGCCGTGGCGATCTTCGCCGAGACGGCGATCGCCTTCCTCGGGCTCGGCGACCCGACCCTCATCTCCTGGGGGAAGCTCATCGAGAACGCCTTCTCGCGGAGCGCCATCTCCGTGGACGCCTGGTGGGCGATCGTGCCGCCCGGCCTCGCGGTCGTCGCCGTCGTGCTCGCGTGCACGATGCTCGGCCGCTCGGTCGAGGACGCGCTCAACCCCCGCCTGCGCGTCGGGCACCTGTCGGTGCGCCGCTTCCGCGTCCGCGAGGTCGAAGGGAAGCCGCTGTGACACTCCTCGAGGTTGGCGATCTCCACGTGTGGTTCGACCTGGAGCGGGGCGGCGAGCTCCACGCCGTGCAGGGCGTGACGTTCGAGCTCGGGACCGGCGAGCGCTTCGGGCTCGTCGGGGAGTCCGGCTGCGGGAAGACGACGACGATCCTCGCCCTCATGGGGCTCCTGCCCGCGAGCGCGTCCGTCTCCGGGCAGGTCGTGCTCGACGGCGAGAACGTCCTCGCGCGTGGCGAGCGGAGCGTCGCCCCGCACCGCTGGCGCGACGTGGCCATGGTCTTCCAGGGCGCCATGAACGCCTTCAACCCGGTGAAGCGGATCGGCGAGCAGATCGCCGAGCCGATGGAGCTGCACGGCATCGCGGAGGCCCGCGACGCGCGGCGCCAGGTCGGCGAGCTGCTCGAGCGCGTGGGGATTCCGGCGGAGCGCGCCGACCGCTTTCCGCACGAGTTCTCCGGAGGGATGCGGCAGCGCGCGGCGATCGCGATGGCGCTCGCCTGCAAGCCGAAGATCCTGCTCGCCGACGAGCCGACGACGGCGCTCGACGTGATGGTGCAGGCGCAGATCCTCCAGCTCCTGGTCGCGCTCGCGGACGACTTCGGCCTCGCGCTCGTGCTCGTCACGCACGACCTGCCGATCGTGGCACAGGTCTGCGACCGCGCGGCGGTCATGTACGCCGGGGAGATCGTCGAGTCGGGGCCGACGGACGCCCTCTTCCACACCCCGCGCCACCCCTATACCCGGCTCCTGTTCGCCGCGACGCCCGACCTCTACGGCGAGGAGGAGGTCGTCTCGATCCCGGGCGCGCCGCCCCGTCTCGACCGGGCGATCGCAGGCTGCCCGTTCCGGCCGCGGTGCGACCGTGCTTTCGGCCGCTGCGTGGACGACCGGCCCGCGCTCAAGCCTGTCGCCGCCGCGCAGGCGGCCGCCTGCCACCTGAACGACGTCCCGCAGGAGGCCAGCCTGTGAGCACGAACGGCGCCCCGCCGCTCCTCGAGGTCGACGGCCTCGTGGCGCACTACCCGGTGCCGCGGGGCGTCGTCGGCGCGCTCACGTGGCAGCCGCAGCGCTGGGTCCATGCCGTCGCCGGCATCTCCTTCCGGCTTCGGCGCGGCGAGATGCTCGCGCTCGTGGGCGAGTCCGGCTGCGGCAAGACGACGACCGCGCAGAGCGTCCTCCGGCTCGTGGACTCCGACGCCGGCTCGATCCGCTTCGACGGCACCGACATCACGACGCTCGGAACCGGCGACCTGCGCGGCCTGCGGCGCCGCATGCAGATCATCTACCAGGATCCCTACGAGTCGCTCGACCCGCGCTTCCGCGTACGCAAGACGCTCGTGGAGCCGCTCGAGGTGCACGGGATCGGCTCCAAGGAGGAGCGCCGGCGCGAGGCCGAGGAGGCCCTGCGACTGACGGGCCTCGACCCCCCCGAGCTCTTCCTCGACCGCTACCCGCACGAGCTCTCCGGCGGCCAGCGGCAGCGCGTCGCGATCGCGGCGAGCCTCGTCCTCCACCCAGACCTGCTGATCGCCGACGAGCCCGTCTCCATGCTCGACGTGTCCGTGCGGGCCGGGATCCTCGGCATCCTGGACGACCTCCGCCGGCGCGGGCTAGGCATCCTCATGATCACGCACGACCTCTCGACGGCGGCGCGCTACGCCGACCGCATCGCGGTCATGTACCTGGGGCGGATCGTCGAGCACGGGCCCGCCCGCGAGGTCGTCACGAACCCGCAGCACCCGTACACGCAGGCGCTCCTCTCGGTCGTCCCGAAGCGCGACCCGCGCCAGCGCCAGCGGCCCGAGATCCTGCGCGGCGAGACGCCGAATCCCGTCGACGTCCCGGTCGGCTGCCGCTTCCACCCGCGCTGCCCGATCGCGATCCCCGAGTGCCGGGCGACGGATCCGGCGCTCCGCGAGCCGTCCGACGCCCGCGCCGGTCACCTGGCGGCCTGCATCCGGGCATGAGCGCCGACCTCGTCCTCACCGGAGGCTCCGTGTTCGCGGCGGGCGGCCCGGAGGCGGTCGCCCTGCGGGACGGTCGCATCGCCGCCGTGGGATCGGCGCAAGACTCCCGGGGGTGGGCCGGCCCGGGGACGCGCGTCCTCGAGCTGGAGGGCCGCACGGTGCTGCCGGGTTTCCAGGACGCGCACCTCCATCCGCCGCACGGCGGGCTCGCCGCGTCCCAGTGCTACCTCTTCGACGCCGTGACGCGGGCGCAGTGCCTCGACGCGGTCGCGCGCTACGCGGCCGAGCATCCGGAGCTCGAGTGGATCGTGGGCGGCGGCTGGTCGATCGACTCGTTCGACGGCGGGACCCCGAGCCGCGCGGATCTCGACGCGGTCGTCCCCGACCGGCCCGTCTTTCTGGACAACCGCGACGGCCACGGCGGCTGGGTCAACTCGCGGGCCCTCGAGCTCGCGGGGGTGACGGCGGCCACGCCCGACCCGCCGGACGGCCGCATCGAGCGGGAGCCGTCCGGAGAGCCGCAGGGCACGGTGCACGAGGGCGCGATGGTCCTCGTCGCGCAGTTGCTCCCGCCCACGACGCCGGCGGAGTGGGAGGAGGCCATCCTCCGCGCGCAGGCCGAGCTCCACGCGCTCGGCATCACGGCCTGGCAGGACGCGGCGGTGACCGCGGACACGTACCCCGCCTACCTCGCGCTCGCCGGGCGCGGCGCGCTGACGATGCGGATGGAGGGCAACCTGCTGTGGGAGCGCGGTCACGGAGACGGGCAGCTCGAGGAGCTCGTCGCGCGCCGCGACGCCGGAACGATCGGCCGGCTCAGGCTCCGCGGCGCGAAGATCTTCGTCGACGGCGTGCTCGAGAACTTCACCGGTGCCGTGCTCGAGCCCTACGTCGGCACCGACAACGCAGGCCTCTCCATGCACGACCCGGAGGAGCTCGCGCAGATGGTCACGGCGCTCGACGCGCACGGCTTCCAGGTGCACATGCACACGATCGGCGACCGGGCGGTGCGGGAGGCCCTCGACGCGACCGAGGCTGCGCAGCGTGCGAACGGCCCCCGCGACCGGCGCTTTCACCTCGCCCACGTCCAGCTCGCCCACCCGGACGACCTGCCGCGCTTCGGGGAGCTGGGCGTCGCCGCCAACGTCTCGCCGTACTGGGCGTGCCGGAGCGACTACGTCACGGTGCTCACGGAGCCGTTCATCGGGCCGGAGCGGTCGGCGCGTATGTACCCGTTCGGGAGCCTTCAGCGGGCGGGCGCGCGGCTCGCCTTCGGCAGCGACTGGACGGTGTCGACGCCGAACCCGCTCCTCGAGATCGAGGTCGCCGTAACCCGCGCCCCTCCGGACGACCGCGGCGCCGAGCCGCTCTTGCCGGAGGAGGCGCTCGACCTTCCGACGGCACTGGAGACGTTCACCGCCGGCTCCGCCTGGGTGAACTTCCTCGACGAGGAGACGGGGACGATCGAGCCGGGCAAGCTCGCCGACCTCGTCGTCCTCGACCGCGACGTCCTCGACCCGGGCGCGGGCCCGATCGGCGACGCGAAGGTGCTCCTGACGCTCGTCGAGGGCGAGGCGGTCTACGCGGCGCCCGAGCTCGGCTGGTAGGCCCTAGCCTGCCTGCTCGCGCAGGAGCCAGTCGGTGAAGAAGGGCTCGACGATCCGGTAGGTGCCGTCCGGGTCGCGCCCCGCGATCTCCTTCGTGAGGAGCGCGCCGCTCGCCCGCTGGAGCGCGGGCTTGGGCGGCAGGTCACGGCGCTCGGCGTAGTCCGCGGCATACAGCGACGCGGTGGGCTCCTCGGCGAGCGCGAGCATCACGAGCCGCTGGGCGAAGGGCGCGTCGTCCCAGAGCTTCGCGAAGTGGTTGTGCTCCGAGCGGAGCGCCTGGCCGAGCGCCTCCTCGACGTCCGCGAGCCGGGCGAAGTGACCTGTGGGGACGAGCTCCCAGAGGAAGTACGCGAGCTCCTGCGTCGCGTACGGATGGCCGCCGGTCGCCTCGAGCACCCGCTTCACGGCCTCGTCGTCGATGCCCTTCTCGGTCTCCTCGAAGCGCCGGCGCAGGAAGCGCGCGAACTCGGCGGGCGCGATCGGGCCGATCTCGAGGCGCTTCGCGCTCCGCCAGAAGGGCTCGTTCGCGTCGTCGAAGATCCGCTCGAGCACGTGCTGCTTGCTGCCCAGGTAGACGTGGCCGACCTCCGGCTGCTCCTGGAAGACGGCGCGCATGAGGTTCGGGAACGTGGGGTCGAGCGAGACGATCTCCTGGAACTCGTCGAAGACGAGCGCGACCCGGCGCTCACGCTCGGCGGCGATCTGCCCGGGCAGCTCGAGGAGCGCCTCGATCGTGTCGTCGATGGCGGCGCGCTGCCGGCCCGCGTGGAAGGAGAAGCGCAGGCTCCCGTCGGTCGGATCGACCTCCATCGTCGGCGTGATCCGAAGCCCGCGGAAGAGGCTCGCCGCCCGCTCGAGCGCCTGCCCGGTGGCCGACTCGAGGTCGGCGTAGATCGTCTTCGCGAGCGCGGCCGCTAACCGCTCCTTCGTCGGCGTCCTCATGAGGTCGCAGTAGCCGACGAGGATGCCGTCCCGGACGGCGCGCTGGGAGGCGCGCAGGACGAGCGACGACTTCCCGTACCGCCGCGGGGCATAGACGAGGACGTCCTGACCGTTCCGCATGTCGCTCACGAGCTCGCGCAGCTCGGCCTCGCGGTCGGTGAACGCGCGGTCGAGGGCCAGGGCCCCGAACGTGAACGGGTTCGTATGCGGCATTGCATTATGCATTCTCGCATATGAGACCGTATGCGCATCCGCATGAGGCGGCGCCGCATACCGGTCGGCCCTACGCCCGGATGAGGACGCGGCCGTCCTCGACCCGCGCCGGGTACACGGCCGCGCGCAGCGACGGCTCGTCGAGGCAGGCGCCGGTCTCGAGGTCGAACTCCCAGCCGTGCCAGGGGCACCGCAGGACACGGCGGCCGGCGAGCTCGTAGACGCCCGGGCCGCCCGTCATCCGCTCCCGCACCGTCCCGAGGCAGAGCGGCCCGCCGTGGTGCGGGCAGCGGTTGCGGATCCCGTGCAGGGCGCCGCTCGCCTCCGCGACGACGCCCACCTCACGTCCCGCGACGCGCGCCACCACCCGCCCGTCGCGCCCGAGGTCGGCGGCCGAGCCGACGTCCTGCCACTCAGGCATCGGCCGCGACGAGGCCGAGCCGCGCGCCGTAGAGCTTGGCGGCGTTCTCGTGCATGACCTTCGCGCGCCACTCCTCGGGCAGGCGCTTGAGCGTGAAGCCGGGGTCGTCGAAGTCCCAGTGCGGGTAGTCGGAGGCGAAGCAGAGGTTGTCCGGCGCGCCGGCGGCCGCGAGCATCTCGAAGAGCGTGTCGTCGCGGCCCTCGGTGTGCTCGAGCGGCTGCGTCGAGAAGCGGACGTGCTCGCGCGCGACCTCGCTCGGCTTGCGCTCGAGCCACGGCACCTCACTGCGCAGCGCTCGCCAGTTCGTGTCGAGGCGCCAGAGGATGCCCGGCAGCCAAGCGAGACCGCCTTCCACGAGGAGCACCTTCAGCCCCGGTAAGCGCTCGAAGGTCCCGTGGCAGAGGAGCGAGACGAGGTGGGACATCGTCGAGCACGCCGAGCCGAGGGTGTGCCACTCGATGTAGAACGTCACCGGCCCGGCCCCGCCCGGAGGCGCGGCGATGCCCATCCCCTCGCCGCCCGAGTGGATCGCCACCGGGAGCCCGCACTCGGCGGCCGCCTCGAAGATCGGGAGGTAGCGCGGCTCCCCGTACGGGCGGTCGGCGCCGCCGCAGAGGAGCACCTGGACGAAGCGCTCGTCCCCGGCCGCCCGGCGGATCTCCGTCGCCGCGGCCTGCGGGTCCTGCGCCGGGCAGAGGACGGAGGCGCGCAGGCGCGGCTCGGCGTCGAGCCAGCGCTCTCGCAGCCACTCGTTGTGGGCGCGGGCGAGCTCGGCGGCGCGGTACGGGCTCGGCATAAGCGAGACGAGCACCGCGTCGTCGCCGTTCAGCACGCCCACGTCCGTCCCACTCGGGTCGAGAAGCTCGCGCGCGACGGTCGCGACGTCGGAGCCCGGCGGTCGGCCGTCCTGCTCGATGTCCTGCCGGAACCACGAGGACGGGTGGGCCCACGAGTACCCTGGCAGTCCGAGGGACGGCCCCTGCCCGCGGAACCACTCGCGCTGGGCTGGAGCGACGTAGGCGATGAGCTCCTCGGGGTCGGCGACCTGCGGGTGGATGTCGCAGTCGATCACGAGCGGACATTACCGCGCTCGAAACGCCACGTCCGCCCCGGCCACGTCGGTGCCTGACCCCGACATGGCTCGAGACGGCACGCCCACGCCGTCGGGACGAGCTGCTCTCAGCCGGAGGCGGATCGAGGGCGGCAAGCGGTACCTGGGCCCGACCAACGGCCGGGAGGACAAGCTGCGGGCAGACACGTCGGTGCCTGACCCCGGCATGGCTCACGGGGTCGCGGCCGAACCGGCTCAGGTGCCCAGGGAGGCCAGGAAGCGCTCGACTGCGTCCCGCCACTCGGGCGGCGCCTCGAGGTGGACATCGTGGCCCGCGTCCGGGATCTCCGCGAGGCGGCCCCCTCGAAGGGAGGCGACCATCCTCTGTGCCTCCGGCCGGGGCAAACCGCCCTTCGTGCCGCGAACGACGAGCGTCGGGCACTCAATCCGCTTCCACTCGTCCCAGAGGCTCTGCCCAACGGTCGCCGACAGCGCCGCAACCATCACGTCGACGTCGAAGGACGGCCACCAGCCGCCGTCGCGCTCTTCAAGCCCGCCGGCCCACACACGGCCCGCAGGGGTGTCGCCGCCGAAGAACGTGCGAGCGGCCGCGGGCGACGAGAACGGCACGGGCCAGCCCTCCAGCCAGTCGCGGACGCTCTCGACTGTTTCCGTGCTCGTCGGCGATGGCGAGGCCTCGGCAACGACGAGCGCTCCAACGAGGTCGGGCCGTCGGGCAGCGACGAGGAACGCGGTTTGTCCACCGAGCGATTGCCCGATGAGCAGGGCGGGGGACCGCTCGAGCCTCTCGAGCAGCGCGGCGACATCCGCGACGAAAGCATCGCAGGAGACATCCGCAGGCCGCCGCTCGGTGCGCCCATGGCCACGTTGATCCGGCGCGACCACATGATGCGTCTGGGCAAGCCAGGACGCTGTGCCCTGCCACTCGCGCCCCGTTCCAGCGAGGCCGTGAAGGAGGATCGCGACCGGGCCGCTTCCACCGTAGTCGACGTGCTCGAGTCTGATATCCACGCGATCTGGTGCGCCCTCGGCCCGACTAGACATGGTCGCGGGGAAAGCGGTGCGTCCAGGTGCGGGCGAAGATGCGCGCGGCGCCCTCGTAAACCTCGAGCAGCGTCGTGACGTGGAAGGCCTCCGCGTCGGCGGTCATGGCGCTCGTCACCTCGGAGCGCATGCGCCAGTCGCCGCGCCCCATGCCCGACGTGGCGTGGAAGCGGACCGAGGCCGAGAGCGGGTCGCCCTCCCGGATCGAGTAGACCGTGTGGCTCGGGTCGGAGGTCTCCAGGTCGATGTCCACGAGGCGCTGGGAGCCCCCGAGGTCCCAGTCGAAGACCTGCTCGACGAGGCCGGTGGCGAGGTCGCGGCGGAGCGAGCGCCCTCCCGGGCCGGCGGCGACAGCCTCGACGCGGAGCGGCGCCGAGCGCTCGGGCTCCTCGAATTCCCGCAGGCCCGAGTCCTCCGGCCGCGGCGCACGCTCGGGCAGCTCGAGCCTCCCCGCGCGGAGCGCCAGCATCACCGGCTCCGGCGAGGGCCAGGCCCATGGCCAGTAGGTCGGCGAGACCGCCACGCGCAGCCGGTGCCCGGCCGGGAACGAGTAGGCCGTGAAGTCCAGCGGCACCCGCACCTCGTAGCGGCGCCCTGGCTCGAGCGGCCTCGGGTGCTCGTGGCTCTCGCGGTGCGTCAGGTTGACGAGGCCGCGCGTCACGAGCCCAGACGTCCCGTCCGGGAAGACGTCGCAGAGCCGCACGGCGACGAGCGCGCTCGGCCGGTCGACGGCGAGCTCCAGGGTCACCTCCGGGAACCCGAGGATCTCGAGCGGCTCCGCGAGCGGATCCGAGTCGAAGGCGAGCGAGACCGCGTCGTCGGGCCGCTGGTCGCCCGCGAGGTCGGCCGACTGGCCCTCGGACGTCCAGACGCCCGCCTCCGTCCCGTTCGTCTGGACGCCCAGCAGCGAGCGCGGACCGTCGAGCGGCAGCTCCCAGACGCGGGAGCCAACGTGGGGGGACGGCCACGCGGGCTCCGCCACCCACCGCCCCGGCCGGAGCTCGTACTGGGGCCTCGGCGCGACGGAGTCCTGCATCCAGACGCGCAGCAGCGGCTCGTCCATGACGCCGTTCCCGGCGCCCTTGAGCCAGTGGTCGAACCAGCGCACGCACGCCTGCAGGAAGCCGATCGACGGACCGGTGAGCGCGTCGTCGGGGAAGGCGTGCGCCCACGGCCCGACCAGGCCCTTGCGCGGCACCGACAGGCCCGCCAGCAGCCGCGGCACGGCGTTCGTGTAGCCGTCCGCGAAGCCGCCCACCGCGAAGACGGGGCACTCGATCGCCGCGTAGTCCTCGCACACGGAGCCGTGCTGCCAGTAGCCGTCGCGCCGCTGGTGGCCGAGCCAGTGCTCGATCCAGGGTGTCAGCGTCTCCAGGCGCTCGAGCCAGGCCTCGCGCCACCCCTCGCCGTAGAGCCGCGGGTCGGGCGGGCGCGCGTTCCACGTCAGCATGGAGGAGGCCCAGTGGAGCATGTCGAGGGCGAGGACGCAGCCGCCGCGGTAGTGGACGTCGTCGGCGTACCGGTCGTCCGTCGAGCAGAGGGTGACGATCGCCCTGAGCCCGGGCGGGCGGCGCGCGGCGATCTGCAGCGAGTTGAAGCCGCCCCAGGAGATGCCCCACATGCCGAGCGTCCCGTCGCACCAGGGCTGCGCGCGCAGCCAGGCCAGCACCTCGAGCGCGTCCTCCTGCTCCTGTTCCGTGTACTCGTCCGTCAGCGTGCCGTCGGACTCCCCCGTGCCCCGCACGTCCACCCGCACGGCCGCGTAGCCGAAGCCGGCGAGGTAGGGCTGGCGGGCCGCGTCGCGGATCGCCGTGCCGTCCGTCTTGCGATACGGGAGGAACTCGAGGATTGCCGGCACGGGGTCGTCCTCCGCGTCCTCGGGGAGCCAGATCCGAGCCGCGAGCCGCGTGCCGTCGGCGAGCTTGATCCAGGTGTGCTCGATCTCCCGCACGCGGCGGGGGAACTCGGTGCGGACGGTCAACGCGGCAGGGCTGCCGATTCGAGCGAGATGCGCTCGCGGCGGTACGGAAGCGGGACCGCCGGGTTCTCGGAGTCGATCTCGCGCGCGAGGCGGTGACCCTCGAAGATCGCCTCCGCGACGATCCTCGGCGCCACGCAGTCGCCGATCCGGTAGAGCGCCTCGACCCCTTCCGCGCGCAGGGACTCCTCGTCCGCGCGCAGCTCCAGATAGAGCTCCTCGTTGGAGAGCCGCTGCGTGCAGAGCACGACCGCGTCGGCCGCGAGCTCCAGCTCCCCACCGAACTCGTCGGTCGCGGCGACGCGACCCGTCTCGATCGCCGTCAGCACCACTCCGGCCCGCTGTCCGATGCCGCGGTCGTGGAGGTGCTGCCGCAGCATCGGGCCCTCGAGCGTCTCGTCGGACACGGGGGCGATCTTGTCGAGGCAGGTCACGAGCTCCACGGCGAAGCCGTCGCCGGCGAGCCGCTCGGCGAGGCCGGCCGCCGTGAAGTACCCCTCGCCGTCATAGACGACCACGCGCTTCCCCGGCGGAACCTTCCCCTCCAGCATCACCTGCTCCGGGGTGAGCACATGCGGGAGCGAGGCGTCGGCGCCGGCGATCGGGTCGTGCGTGAGGTACGTGCGCCCGTCGCCCGCCCAGCGCGCCCCGGTGGCGACCACCACGATCTCGGCCCCGTAGGTCCGCACGCCGTCCGCGTCGAGCCGCTCGCCCGGGATCACCTCGACGTTCCCGAGCTTCTCGAGCTGGATGCGACGCCAGTTGACGACCCGCGCCCACTCGCCGAGGCCGGGAAGCTGTGGGATCCAGCGCATGCACCCGCCGATCTCGGCCTCCGCGTCGACGAGGTGCACGCGGCGGAAGCCGCGCTTGCCGAGCACGATCGCGCACTCCATCCCTGCCGGGCCGGCGCCGACGACGAGCACGTCGCGGTCGGCATTCTCGGCCCGCTCGAAGCGCTCCGGGTGCCAGCCGCGCCGGTACTCCTCGCCCGCCGTCGCGTTCTGGGTGCAGCCGATGTGGCTGCCCCATTCGGCCTTGCTGATGCAGATGTTGCAGCCGATGCACTCGCGGATCTCTCCGTAGAGGCCCTCCTCCACCTTGCTCGGGAGGAACGGGTCCGAGATGGACGGCCGCGCGGCGCCGATCAGGTCCCAGACGCCCGAGCGGACGATCTCCGCCATCCGGTCGGGGTTCGTGAGCCGGCCGACGCCAACGATCGGCTTGGCGGTCGCCTCTCGCACGCGCCCGGTCCACTCGAGCTGATAGCCCTCGGAGAAGAAGCGCGAGGCGCCGGAGTCCTTCGACCAGTCGGTGATCGAGCCGACGTTCACGTCCCAGAGGTCGACGAGGTGGTCGGCGAGGCGGATGAAGGCGAGCCCCTCCTCGAGCTCGACCCCGGCGGGCCCCAGCGCCTCCACGCAGAGCCGCACGGCGATCGCGCACTCCTCGCCGATCGCCTCCCGCACGAGCTCCAGCGTCTCGAGCCAGAAGCGCGCCCGGTTCTCGAGCGAGCCACCGTAGGCGTCCGTGCGCCGGTTGTAGAACGGCGAGAGGAACTGGAGCGGCAGGTAGCTGTGGCCGCCGTAGACGTAGACGATGTCGAAGCCCGCCTCCCGCGCCGCCTTGGCGGCCCGCACCCAGTCGGCCTGCACGCGCCGGATGTCGTCCTCCTCCATCGTCTTCGGGACGACGAAGTGGTCGTAGTCGCTCGCGAGCTGCGAGGGCGCCACCGCGGGCACGCGCGCCTCGCGGGCGCGGGCATGCGCGCCGCCGTGCGTCAGCTCGATGCCGGCGAGCGAGTCGAAGCGGTGCGCCTCCTCGCACATGAGCGCCAGGTTCCGCAGGTCGTCGTCGTCCCAGAAGCGCGTCGAGACGACCGGCCAGAAGTCCGAGTCCACGCTCACGAGCGCCTCCTCGGTGCAGACGGCCGCCCAGCCGCCCTCGGCCTTCATGCCGCGGAAGCGCGCGTGCGAGCCGGGCTTCTCGCTTCCGAACCCCGTGCAGTGGGGCACCTGGTAGAAGCGGTTGCGGAGCGTCTTCGGCCCGACCCGGACCGGCTCGAAGAGGATGTCGTGGCGGGGATCGCGCGGCATGGGCCGGGATAGGATCGCGCCTGTGGCGCAGCGGGTCAAAGCACGTACGGGCGGCAGCCTAGTCGCCGAGAGCCTCGAGGCGGTCGGCGCCGAGGTCGCCTTCGGCGTCCCGGGCATCCACGCGCTGGCGATCTGGGAGGGCCTGCGCACGAGCCCGGTGCGCGCCGTGGGCCTGCGGACCGAGCTCGACGCGGGCTTCGCGGCCGACGGGTACGCGCGCACGAGCGGCCGGCCCGCACCGCTCCTCCTGTCCACCGGGCCGGGCGCGCTCATCTCGCTCGCGGCGCTCATGGAGGCCGCCAGCGCGCACGTCCCCGTCGTCGCGGTCGCGAGCCAGATCCCGAGTGAGCTGATCGGCCGCGGCCGCGGGTTCCTGCACGAGCTCGCCGACCAGCAGGCCTCGTTCGCTCCCGTCGTCAAGTGGACGGCGCGCCCGGCGACGGCGGCGGAGATTCCCGAGCTCGTCGCGGAGGCCTGGCGGTGGTCGCTCGAGCCGCCGAGCGGCCCCGTCTTCCTCGAGATCCCGGTCGACGTGCTCGCTGGCGAGACGGACGCCGCGCCGGTGACGGAGCTCGACACTGCCCCGGCAGCGCCTCCGCTCCCGCCCGCCGACGCGCTGGACGAGGCCGCGCGCCTGCTCGCCGGGGCGGAGCGGCCGGTCGTCTGGGCGGGCGGCGGCGTGCTGCGGTCGGGCGCCTGGGAGGAGCTGCGCGCCCTCGCCGAGCTCCTGGGCGCTCCCGTCGCCACGACCTACATGGGCAAGGGGGCCTTCCCGGACGACCACCCGCTCGCGGCCGGGTCGGCGTGCGACGAGGCGGCCCACCGCGAGCTTGTCGCCGGCGCCGACGTCATGCTCGCGGTCGGCACGGAGCTCGGGGCGGAGACGACCGGGCAGTACGAGCTGACGCTCTCCGGCCGCCTCGTCCACGTCGACGCCGCGCCCGAGCGGATCGGGGCGACCTACCCGGCGCTCGGCCTCGTCGGAGACGCCCGCGCCGTGCTGGCCGCGCTCCTCGCGCGGCTCGGCGACGCGCGTCCCGGAGAGAGAGGCGAGCGCGCCGTCGCGGAGCTCCGCACCCGCGTCGCGGCCGGCCTGGACGAGCAGGACCGCGTGCTCGAGCGCGGGCTTCTGCGGACGGTCCGCGAGGCGTTGCCGCGCGACGCCGTGACCACGTGGGACATGACCATCCTGGCGTACTGGGCGGCGGCGCACTTCCCGGCCTACCAGCCGCGCACCTTCCTCTACCCGCTCGGCTCGGGAACGCTCGGCTACGCCTGGCCCGCGGCGCTCGGCGCGTCGCTCGCGGCTCCCGGTCGGCCGGTGCTCGCCGTCGCGGGCGACGGCGGCTTCAACTACGGCCTGGCCGAGCTCGCCGCCGCGCGCCAGCACGGCCTGAACACGATTCTCCTCCTGGTCGACGACGGCGGGTACGGGATCCTGCGCGAGTACCAACGAGACTCGTTCGGCGAGACCTTCTCGGTCGAGCTCGCGGAGCCCGACTTCCCCGCGCTCGTCGAGGCCTTCGGCGTGCCGGTCGAGTCGGCCGCGCCCGACGGGCTCGACGAGGCGCTCCGCCGCGCCCTCGCCCACGAGGGCCCCGCGGTCGTCCACGTGCCCGCGCTCCTCGAGATGTGGACCCCCACGCCGTGACGACGGACTGGAGCCGCCTCGTCCGGCCGTCGCTCCTCGGCCTCGAGCCCTACCGGCCCGGCGCGAGCCTCGAGGAGCTGCGCGCCGCCTACGGGCTCGACGAGATCGTGAAGCTGAACTGGAACGAGGGCCTCCAGGGCCCCTTCCCGGGCGTGGCCGAGGCCGTGCACGAGGAGCTGGCGCGCATCTGGATCTACCCGGAGCAGGCCTACTCCGACCTGCGGGAGAGCGTGGCCGGCTGGATCGGGACGAGCCCGGAGCGCATCGTGCCGGGCCACGGCATTCAAGCGCTGATCGCCACGGTCGCCCACGCCTTCCTCGAGCCCGACGACGCCGTCGTCGTCACCGTCCCGACCTACGGTCTGTACGCCCAGGCCTGCGCGGCCGCCGGCGCCCGCGTCGTCCCCGTGCCGAGCCGCGACTTCCGCCACGACCCCGACGCGCTGGCCGCCGCCGCACGCGAGTCCGAGGCGCGCATCGTCTGGCTCTGCGACCCGAACAACCCCACGGGCTCGCTCGTCGGGCGGGACGAGTGGGAGCGCCTGCTCGCCGGGCTGCCGGGGCGCTGCGCGGTCGTCGTGGACGAGGCGTACGTCGAGTACGCCGACCCCGGCCTGCGCGTCGACCGCGTGCCCGACGTGGAGGCCGGCCGGCCGGTCATCCTTCTGCGTACGTTCTCGAAGATCTTCGGCCTGGCCGGCCTGCGGCTCGGCTACGCCGTCGTGGGCGAGGAGCTCGCAGGCTTCCTGGACGTCGTCCAGGAGCCCTTCAACGTCAACCGCGCCGCGCTCGCCGCCGGGCGCGCGAGCCTGCGCTCGCCCGAGCTCGTGGACGAGCGGCGCCGCTCCAACGAGGCCGCCCGCGAGCGCCTCGCCGCGCTCCTCGTGGAGGCAGGCTGCGAGCCGGTGCCCTCGCAGGCGAACTTCGTGCTCGTACGCGTCGGCGTGGACGACCTCGCGCTCACGGACGGCCTCGCCCGCCGCGGGCTGCTCGTCCGCGCCGGGAGCGAGTTCGGCCTCGACGGCTTCGTCCGGATCACGACCGGTCCCGAGCCGCTCATGGAGCGGGCCGCAGCCGAGCTCGCCGACGTGCGGGCCGGGCTCGGCGAGCCGGAGGTCCTCGAACGATGAGCTCCGTCGTCCTCGAGCGCCTGAGCAAGCGATTCGCCGAGGTGGAGGCGGTGCGCGAGCTCACGCTCGACATCGGCGACGGCGAGTTCTTCTCACTGCTCGGCCCGTCGGGCTGCGGCAAGACGACCACGCTGCGCCTGATCGCGGGCTTCGAGGAGCCCACCGCCGGCCGCATCTTCATCGGCGACCGCGAGGTGACGCAGACGCCGGCGCACAAGCGCCCGGTGAACACCGTCTTCCAGAGCTACGCGCTCTTCCCGCACCTCTCGGTGGCCGACAACGTCGCGTTCGGGCTCCGCTTCAAGGACGTCGAGAAGCGCGAGCGCCGCCGCCGCGTCGGCGAGGCTCTCCAGCTCGTGCGCCTTGAGGGGTTCGAGCGCCGCAAGCCGTCCCAGCTCTCCGGCGGCCAGCAGCAGCGCGTCGCGCTCGCACGGGCGCTGATCCTCGAGCCGGCCGTGCTGCTCCTCGACGAGCCGCTCGGCGCCCTCGACGCCAAGCTCCGCCGCTCCCTCCAGATCGAGCTGAAGTCGATCCAGGAGGCGGTCGGGATCACGTTCGTCTACGTGACGCACGACCAGGAGGAGGCGCTGACGATGTCCGACCGGATGGCCGTCATGGCCGACGGGCTCGTGCAGCAACTCGGCACGCCGCGTGACGTCTACGAGGAGCCGGCCACGACGTTCGTGGCGGATTTCCTGGGCGTCTCGAACCTGATGTCCGCGCACGCCGAGGGCGGCGGGCGGGTCCGCCTCGGCGAGGCCGCGCTCTCGGCCGGGCGCGGCGACGTCGAGGCGCGCGGAGACGTGCGCCTGACGATCAGGCCGGAGCGGGTACGGGTGGAGGCGGCGGGAGCCGAGGGGGAGAACCGCCTCCCGGGCACGGTCAGCCGCGTCGTCTACCTCGGCTCGACGACCCAGATCCTCCTGGAGCTGGCGACCGGCCAGGCGCTGCAGGCCAGCGCTTCGGCGACCGACGGGCTGCCGCCGGCCGAGGGCGAGGCGGTCACCGTGCACCTCCCGCCGGATGCGCTCCGGGTCCTCGTCGAGGCGGGCTAGACCCGCAGCTGCGCGAAGTCCTCGACGGCCGACGCCCGCTCGCCCCGGGCCCGCTGGACGAGCCGGACGAAGAGCAGGGCGAGGCCCACCGCGAGCAGGGAGGCGAAGAGCATGACGCTCGCGAGCGCGTTCAGGGCGGGCGTGGGCGCGCCGCGCGCGTTCGAGTAGATCTTCACCGGGACGGTCTCCGTCGAGATGTCCGACGAGAGGAACGCGGTGATCACGAAGTCGTCGATCGAGATCGCGAAGACGATCATGAAGCTCGCGAAGACGGCTGGATAGAGGAGCGGCAGGAGCGCGAGCCGGAGCGCCTGGAAGGGCGAGGCGCCGAGGTCCATCGCCGCCTCCTCGTACTCCCGCCCGATCGAGAGCAGGCGGCCGCGCACGATGATCACGACGAACGAGATCGAGAACGTCACGTGGCCGAGGAGCTGCGCGGTCGTCCCGAGCTCGACGAAGCGGAACAGGTGGACGAACGTGAGGAAGAGCGCCGTGCCCATGACGATCTCGGGCGTCACGAGCGGGAAGAGCGTCACGAAGCGTGCCGAGCCCGAGCCGCGGCCCCGCCAGCGTGTCAGGCCGATCGCGAGCGCGACCCCGAGCGGCACGGCGATCAGCATGGCGAGCGAGGCGAGCTTCACGCTCTGGTAGACGGCGTCGCGGAGCGTGGGGTCGTTCCAGACGGAGAGATCGGGCTCCTGCCAGTACCAGCGGGTCGACCAGCCCTGCCCCGTGCTGCGCGAGCGCCCGTCGTTGAAGGAAAAGCGGACGGCGACGAGGATCGGCACGATCGACCACGCCAGGTAGAGGAGCGTGAAGAGGAAGAGGAAGCGCGGCCGCCCCCAGGGGTTGCGCCACCAGTCCCGCGCCCTCGTCACGGCTCCACCTCGCGGATCGCCCGCGCCGTCGAGACGAGGTAGTACGTCATGAGCACGACGAGCATCACCATGAGGATCACGGTGAGCGCCGCGCCGACCGTCACCTGCGGGCCGTGCACGAAGAGGTTGATCTGGTTCCCGATGATCGTCGTCTTCGGCGAGCCCGACAGCAGGTCGGGCGTGTAGTAGTCGCCGAACATCGGCAGCGTGATGATGACGGCGCCCGCCAGGATGCCCGGCTTGGAGAGCGGGAGCGTCACGCGGCGAAATGCCTGCGCGCGATTCGCCCCGAGGTCGCGCGCCGCCTCCAGGAGATCGCGGGGGATGCGGTCGAGCGCGGCGTAGAGCGGGAGGATGAGGAAGGGTACGTATCCGTAGACGAGGCCGAGGATCACCGTCGAGGCCCGCCCGTCGAGCCAGTTGCGCGGCGCGTCGAGCACGTTCAGCCACATGAGCGTCCGGTTCACGTAGCCCTCGTCCTGCAGGAGGTTGACCCATGCCAGCATCCGCATCAGGTAGCTGATCCAGAACGGGGCGACGAGGGCGAGCAGGAGGATGGCTTTCCAGCGGCCGCCGTGGCGCGCGATGAAGTACGCGACCGGGTAGCCGATCGCGAGCGAGAGGACGAGGGAGATCCCGACGTAGGCGAACGTCCGCACGAAGACGACGAAGAACGGCTCGCCGGGTCCGAGCCCCTCCCAGATCTGCTCGAACGCGCCGGTGCGCCAGTCGAGCGGGTTCCAGACCGGCACCGGGCTCAGGAAGATGGGGTCGACGGTCCCCATCGAGACGGCGAGGATCACATAGAGCGGGACGAGGAAGAGCAGCCCGAGCCAGATGAGGCCGGGCGCCCCGAACGCGGCCCAGAACCAGCGGGGATAGCGCACGTCAGCCGGCGGCCGGGCGCGGCCTCAGGCGCCGGCCTTGAACTCCGCCCAGATGTTCTGCCACGTGGCGTCCACGTCGGGAGCGAGCTCGAGCAGCGTGTAGCCCGTGTCGAAGTCCTCCGGCCGCACGACGCAGGACGCAAGATGCTCGGGGACGACCTCGTCGGCGACGAGCGTGTCGGGGTCGAGCGAGTTCAGCGGCGGCTGGTAGCCGACGAAGTTGTAGAAGTTCTCGTAGGCGTGCGTCTCGTCCATCATGAAGTTGAGGAACTCGTGGGCGAGCACGGGGTTCTGCGCGGAGCGCAGGACGGCCATCGTGTCGCTGCCGATCAAACCGCCTCCGTCCGGCGGGTACCAGTAGCCGAGCACCGTGTAGTCGACGCCCTTCGGCAGGTAGTACTGCGCCGAGACGAAGTCGCCCGACCAGGCCTGGTGGAGCCACGCGCGCCCCTCGGGAACGAGCGTGTAGTCGAGCACCGAGACCTTGACGTTGACCGCGTCCACGAGGGACAGGAGGTCGGTGCGCGCCTGCTCGAGGGCGGCCTCGTCGTCGGTGTTCACGTCGGTCACGCCGTTCCGCAGCAGGAGCATCCCGAGCGCTTCGCGGTAGTCGTCGAGGAGGAACGTGCGTCCCTTGTACTTCTCGTCGAAGAAGATGTCGTAGGGGTTCGAGAGATCGTCCGGCGGCGGCGTGATGTGGTCGGTCCGGTAGCCGATGCCGGTCGTGTAGATCACGTACGGCACCGTGTAGAGCGAGCCCTGGTCGTAGAACGGGTCCTGCAGCTGCGGCCACATGTTGGAGAGGTTGGGGAGGTAGTCGGAGTTGAGCGGCTGGAGGAGCTTCCCCGCCACGAGCTTCCCGAGGCGGTCGACGGTGGGGAAGAAGACGTCGAAGTCGCCGCCGGTCCGCAGCTTCGCCACGGCCTCGTCCATCGTGTTGAAGATGGTGACCTCGGTCTTGACCCCGAACTCCTTCTCGAACTTCTTGAGCGTCGCCTTGTCGAGGTAGTCGATCCAGTTGTAGATCTTCAGCGGGCCCGCCTCGGGCTCGAGGCCGGATGCGACGGCCGGCACGTCGTCGTGGAGCGGCAGCGTGACCGGGTTGTCCTTCCGGGCCAGCGCGAAGGGCGCGTCCTCCGCAGGCGGCGTCGCGCCGGATCCGGTCTGCGGGGTGCCGGTCTCGTCGTCCTGGCCGCAGGCCGCGAGCAGCGTGCCCGCGCTGGAGAGGCCGAGCGCGGTCACCGCTGAGCGTCGAAGGAACTGCCGCCGGTCGAGCCCGCGTGGCTCGCGTGGATGAAGCGTCATCGCTACCCCTTGTCGCTGCTCCCAGGAAGCGGGCACTTTCGCAGACTCGCGCCGGATCTTCAACGAGGAGGCTCGAGTAGAATCGGCGAATGAGCACTCCGTTCGGGCTCTCCGACGCTGCCGGCCTGCGGGAGGCGCTCGACGCGGGCGCGACGCTGCCTGCCGACTGGTACTCGGATCCGGCCTTGCTCCGGCTCGAGGAGGAGCGGATCTTCGGCCGCACCTGGCAGTACGCAGGCCGCGCCGACCTCGTCGCCGAGCCTGGGTCGTACCTCACCTCCATCGCCGGCCACATTCCCGTCGTCGTCGTCCGCGACCGCGCGGAGACGCTCAGGGCGTTCGTCAACGTCTGCCGGCACCGGGGCCACATCGTCGCCGACGGGGCCGGGCGCCGGAACGCCCTCCAGTGCCCCTACCACGCGTGGACGTACGACCTGGACGGGACGCTGCGGGCGGCGCCGCGGTCGGAGCGCGAGCCCGGCTTCGACGCGGCCTGCTACTCGCTCCTCCCGGTCGCCGTGGCGACCTGGGGGCCGCTCGTCTTCGTCAACCCCGACCCTGACGCCGCCCCGCTCGAGGAGGCGCTCGGGCCTCTGCCCGGGTTCGTCGCCGAGAGCGGGCTCGACCTCGACCGCCTGCGCTTCCGGCAGCGGAGCGAGTGGGAGATCGCGGCCAACTGGAAGATCGTCCTCGAGAACTACCTCGAGTGCTACCACTGCCCCGTTGCGCACCCGGGGTTCTCGAAGGTGATCGACGTGGACGTGGACGCCTACGAGCTCCGCTCGGAGGGGCTCGTCTCGAGCCAGTTCGGGCCCGTGCGGGACTCGGCCACCGGCAACGGCGGCGACGCGCCCTCCGGCCAGACCACGCAGTACCACCTGCTGTGGCCGACCTCCACGCTCAACATCGACCCCGGCCCCGGCAACCTCTCGGTGGACGTGACCCGCCCGGCTGGCCCGGAGCGCTCGGCGGGCTTCACGGACTACTTCTTCTACGAGGAGGTCCCGGACGAGACGGCCGCCCAGATGATCGAGTTCGCCGCGCAGGTGGGGCGCGAGGACGCGTCGCTCGTCGAGTCGGTGCACCGCGGGCTCGCCTCCGGGATGGTGCCACAGGGCCGCCTCCTGACCTCGAGCGAGCACCTGATCCAGCACTTCCAGCGCCTCGTGCACGACGCGCTCACGGGCTGAGCGTCGCAGGTTCGCGTGGCCCGCGACCCCCGGCACGACGTCCTCTTCGAGCCGCTCCGGATCGGCCCGCAGACGCTCCGCAACCGCTTCTACCAGGTTCCCCACTGCACGGGGTTCGGCGTCCAGAAGCCCGGCTCGCAGGCGCGCTATCGGGCCACGAAGGCGGAGGGCGGCTGGGCGGCCGTCTGCACGGAGTACTGCGCCGTCAGCCCCGACTCCGACGAGACGCCCTTCATCTCGGCACGCCTCTGGGACGACGACGACCTGCGCGCGCTCGCGCTCATGTGCGACGAGGTTCACGGGCACGGCGCTCTCGCCGGCGTCGAGCTCCACCACTCGGGCGTCCATTGCCCGCGCCGCGAGTACCGGCTGCCGGCCGTGGCACCGTCCCAGCTCGCGAGCGAGTACCTGCTCGTCACGCCGAAGGCGATGGAGCTCACCGACATCCGGCGCGTGCAGGCCGACTGGGCCGCAGCCGCGCGGCGGGCGCGCGAGGCGGGCTTCGACGTCGTCTACGTCTACGGGGCGCACAGCTACCTGCCCATGCAGTTCCTCTCGCCCTTCTACAACCGCCGCACCGACGCCTACGGCGGCTCGTTCGAGAACCGGACGCGCTTCTGGCTCGAGCTCCTGGAGCTGACGCGCGAGGCGGTGGACGGAGCGTGCGCGGTCGTGTCTCGCATCGCCGTCGACGCGCTCGGGCCCTACGGCGTCGAGCTGGAGGAAGGGCTCGCGTTCGTCCGCGCCGCCGACCACCTGGTCGACCTCTGGGACGTGAACGTCGGCTCGGCGGTCGAGTGGTCGAAGGACTCGGGGCCGTCGCGCTTCTTCCCGCAGGGCCACCAGCTTGAGTGGACCTCGCGCGTGCGCGAGGCGACGGCGAAGCCGATCGTCGGGGTCTCGCGACTCACCGATCCCGACCGGATGGCCGAGCTCGTGCGGAGCGGCGTCTGGGACGTCATCGGCGCCGCGCGGCCGTCGATCGCCGACCCGTTCCTGCCGCGGAAGATCGAGGAGGGGCGGCTCGACGAGATCCGCGAGTGCATCGGCTGCAACATCTGCATCCCGAAGGCCGACCCCGGCGGGAACATCGGCTGCACCCAGAACGCGACGGCGGGCGAGGAGTTCCGGCGCGGCTGGCACCCGGAGCGCTTCGAGCGGGCCGAGAACAACGACCGCGACGTGCTCGTCGTCGGCGCCGGCCCGGCGGGGATGGAGTGCGCGATCGTGCTCGGCAAGCGCGGCTTCCGCCGCGTGCACCTCGTCGAGGCCGAGGCGGAGATCGGCGGGATCATGCGCTGGGTGCCGCGGCTCCCGGGCCGCGGCGAGTGGGCGCGGGTCGTGAACTGGCGCCGCATCCAGCTCGACAAGCTCGGCAACGTCGAGGTGATCGCGGACACACGGCTCAGCCCCGAGGCGGTGCGCACGTACGGCGCCGACCTCGTCGTCGTCGCCACGGGCGCTTTCTGGTCGCCGGTCGGCCTGAACCGCGACACACACGAGCCGATCGCGGGCGCCGACGCCTCGCTCCCGCACGTGCTCACCCCGGAGCAGGTCATGGTCGAGGGCAAGCCGCCGCCCGGCGAGCGCGTGGCCGTCTACGACTGCGACGGCTACTTCATGGGGCCGGACCTCGCCGAGCAGCTCGCGGTCGCCGGCTTCCGCGTGGATCTCGTCACGTCGCTCGAAGACGTGGCCCCGTTCGCGCACGAGACGCTCGAGCAGGCCCTGCTGAAGCGGCGCCTGCACGAGTCCGGCGTGCGCCTGCACCGGGGAGTCGTCCTGGAGCAGGTCGAGCCCGGTCTCGTCTCGGGACGCGGCGAGTTCGGCGAGCCTTACGAGCTCGAGACGGACGCGGTCGTGCTCGTGACGCAGCGCCTCTCCGACGAGGCCCTCTACCTGGAGCTCGCCGCCGACGAGGAGCGGCTGCGCGCCGAGGGGATCGAGGCGGTCTACCGGATCGGCGACTGCGTGGCTCCCCAGCTGATCGCGGACGCCATCTTCGACGGCCATCGGCTGGCCCGCGAGATCGATGCGGAGAACCCGGCCGTCCCGCTCCCCTGGCGGCGCGAGCGGATCGCGCTCTAGACGGGCTCGACGGCGTCGCCGACGCGAACGCGCCCCGGCTCGAGCACGCGCGCGTACACGCCGAAGTCGATGTCGTGGCCGTCGCGGCGGCCGCGGTACGCCGCGATCTCACGGAGCGCGTCGAAGTCCCGCACGCCCGTCGCGGGGTCGCGCGTCGTCGTGGCGCAGCGCGCCACCGGTCCGCCGACCTCGAGCAGGGCCGCCCCGATGCGAACGTGGCGCCCGGCCCACGAGTCCTCTTCGTGCGGCGAGCAGCCGGCGACGTCGATCAGCATGCGGAAGCGGCGGCCGTCGACGGCGTCCCGGCCCGCCTGCCGGCCGAGCTCCGCCACCGACGCCTCCGACACGATCGTCACGGGCTCGATGTCCACGCCCGCGCCCGGCACGTCCGCCTTCACGAGGCAAAGCCGACGCGAGGCGTGCGTCGAGAGCGCGTCAGCCCACGGGCCTTCGACGACGCGGCCGGGGACGTCTCGGCGGCGCCAAAAGTCGGTCTTCACCGGCCCGCCGAGCCGCACCTCGTCCGCGACGACGGTTCCGTCGGGGAAGGAAAGCGCGAGACGATCGGCCTCCTCGTCCCACTCGGCCCGCACCCGCACGAGCGGCCCGTGCTGGAGGCCCGAGAAGAGCCGCCCGTCCTCGCGCACCAGGTAGAAGCGGCGGTTCGCGGCGACGCCGTGCTCGTCGAGGGTCGCCTCCTCAGGATGGTGGAGGGCAAGGCCCTTGACGGGCGTGACCGAGAAGCGGCTGACCGTCCGCACGCCCTGAGCTTAGTGCCGTAGGATCGGCGCCCGCCGTGCACGAGAAGGAGATCGAGATCCGCTGGCGCGACCTGGACGCCTACGGCCACGTGAACCACGCGGTCTTCGCGACCTACCTGGAGGAAGTCCGCGACGAGTGGCTCGAGCTGGCCCTCGGACGGGACGGCGACCTGTGGGACTACGTCGTCGCCCGCGTCGCGATCGACTACCGGCGCGAGCTGACGCTGGAGGACGACAGCGTGCGCGCCCGCTGCGGGCTCGACTCGCTCGGAACGTCGAGCGTGCGCACGCGGGAGGCGGTGGTCGTCGGGGACGGTCAGGTTGCCGCCGAAGCGGAGGCCGTGCTCGTGGCCCGTGACCCCGAGACGCGGCGACCGCGACCGCTCACCGAGTCCGAGCGCTCGCGCCTGGAGGCCGCCGCGTGATCCCGACGGTGCCGGAGCTGCCGGCTGACGTGCGCGCGCTCAAGGAGCGCGTCGCCGCCTTCCTCGAGCGCGAGGTCTACCCGCTGGAGCAGCGCGTCGCCGAGGCGGGCCGCATCGAGCCCGCATGGGCGGACGAGCTGCGGCGCAAGGCGCGCGCCGAGGGTTACTCCATGCTCAACATGCCGGGGGAGGCGGGCGGCGGCGGGCTCTCGATGCTCGGCCAGGTGGCGCTCGAGGAGGAGTCCGGCAAGGCGACGAACGGGCTCGGCTTCGCGGTCGTGGACCGCGGGCCGGCGGAGCTCTGGGACATTGCCACGCCGGAGCAGCGCGAGCGCTTCGTGGCGCCCGTGCTCCGCGGCGAGTTCCGGGAGGCATGGGCGGTGACGGAGCCCGGCGCCGGCTCAGACGTGAGCGCGCTGGCGGCGACGGCGGAGCGCGACGGCGACGAGTGGATCCTGAACGGCGAGAAGTGGTTCGTGACGAGCGAGGGCGACCCCGGCTTCTACCTCGTGCTCGCCGTCGCGGGTGGGGAGCAAACGATCTTCGTCGTCGAGCCGGGGACCCCGGGCCTCGAGCTCGTGCGCACGCCCGGGTTCCTCCACGACCCCTACCTCGACCATCACCCGGAGCTCATCCTGCGCGACTGCCGCGTGCCCGAGGCGAACCGCATCCCGGAGGGCGGCGGCGAGGGGGCGCGGGAGTGGTTCCTCGTCGAGCGCCTCTTCATCGCTGCGCGCTGCTGTGGGGCGGCGGAGCGCTCGCTCGAGCTCGCCCGGGAGTACGCCCTCGAGCGCGAGGCCTTCGGCGCGAAGATCGCCGAGCACCAGGGCGTCTCCTTCCAGCTCGCCGACTCCCTGACGGAGCTGCTGGCGGCGCGCCTGCTCACCTACCACGCCGCCGCGGCGTTCGACACGGAGCCCGACCGGAAGGTCGTCCACGGCAAGGTGGCGATGGCGAAGCTATACGCGTCCGAAGCCGCGGGCCGGATCGTCGACCGCGCGCTGCAGGTCTTCGCCGGCCGCGGCTACATGACGGAGAACCCGGTGGCGCGCTTCTACCGCGAGGTGCGGGTCGACCGCATCTGGGAGGGCACGAGCGAGATCCAGCGCCTCATCGTCTCGCGCGGCCTCCTCAAGCGCGGCGTCGAGACGTACCTCCGCTAGTCCTGGCGCGCCACGGAATGCGCCCTACGATTCGGTCGTGGGCATGGGGCACAGCGGAATCTGCCGAGGCGTCAACCGCTTTCGTCACGCGTGGCTCGAAGAGATGGCACGCGACAGCGAAGGTCGGCTCGGCGGCGACTTCGAGTCCTTCGGCGCGACTCTACGCGTGCACGCCATCCGCATCAGCCACCTGACGTCGGTCGGAGAGGGCGTCGGACTGCACCTCGACCCGCACGATCCGAAGACGTGGGGATGGTGGGGATGCTTCGAGGCCGACGTCGAGATCGCTCGACGGCCCAGACTCGGGGCGGCGTGGACTGAGCTGATGAGCAAGGACGAGATCCGGTCCTGGATCGACGCCAACAGCACTGAATATCTCCGGATCCTCGAAGCTGGCCGCGACAACTATCCGCGCTCGCTGACCGAAAGCGCCTAGCAGGCCTCTACTTGCTCGGGGGTCACTCGCGCGGCTGGAGCGCCGGCATGTAGCTCTCCTGCTCGAGCCAGTGGCCGCCGTCGATCGTCAGCGTCTCGCCGGTGATGTAGCCCGCGTGGTCGGAGCAAAGCGCCGTCGCCCAGACGGCGACCTCGTGCGGCGTCGCCAGGCGGCCGAGCGGCACCGTCGAGACCACGCGCGCGCGGTCCTCCTCCGTCGGCCAGAGGGCCTGGCCCGCGCCCTCGGTATCCATCGGGCCCGGGCAGATGCAGTTGGCGCGGATCCCGTGCGGCGCCCACTCGACGGCGAGCGTCTTCGTCATCGCCACGAGGCCGGCTTTCGCGGCGGCGGAGTGGATCGTGCCGGGCCCGCCCGTCCAGGCGTAGCTCGCGATCACGCTGAGAATCGTCCCGCCGTCGCCCTGCTCGATCATCTGCTTCCCGGCCGCACGCGAGCAGAGGAAGCCGCCGTCGAGGACGATCGACACGACCGCGCGCCAGCCGTTCGGCGACAGCTCCTCCGCCTTGACGACGAAGTTGCCGGCCGCGTTGTTGACGAGCACGTCCACCCGGCCCAGCTCCTCCACGGTCGCGGCGACGAGCGCGTCGACCGCCTCCGGGTCGCGGACGTCCGTCGGCACTGCAAGACCGCGACCGCCGGAACCGGTGACG
>JBOHAK010000295.1:0-1889 GCA_050697795.1 Gaiellaceae bacterium | reverse complement strand
CAGTAGTACTAGGCGGCGCGGAGCTTCTCGCGCCAGTCCGGGTCCATCGCGCGCAGACGCGCGACTCGCTCACCGACCGGCGGGTGCGTCGAGAACATGGCCGCGAGGCCGACCGCCTCGAAGGGGTTGACGATGTAGAGCGGCTCGGTGACGGGGCTCGCCTGGAAGCGCACGAGCTCCATCGCCTGCTCGATGCGGACGAGGGCGTCCGCCAGCGGATGCGGCGAGCCGCAGATCGCGGCGGCGCGGGCGTCCGCGGCGAGCTCGCGCTTCGGTGAGAGGAGCACCTGCACGACGCTCGCCGCGACGGGCCCGAGCACGAAGAGCAGGGCACGCTCGAGGAAGCCGCCGATCCGGCTGGCCTCGACGAGCCACCCCGCGACGAGGACGACGGGCGTCTGCACGAGGAGATCCCGCTGCCGCGCGTGGGCGAGCTCGTGCGCGAGAACCCCTTCGAGCTCGGCCGGGCTCAGGAGCCCCACGAGGCCCTGCGTCAGCGCGATCCCCGGCGGGCCCCCGCCGCGGCCGACGGAGAGTGCGCGCGGGTGCCCGTCCGAGAGCACGTACAGCTTCGGTCGCTCGACGCCGGCGGTCATCGCGAGCCGCTCCGCAGTCGAGTGTAGCGCCGGGGCCTCGGCGAGCTGGAGCTCCCGTGCACCTAGCGACGCGAGGATGACGCGCGGGCCGTACCAGTAGACCGTCGCGGCCATGAGCAGTCCGACGACGAGGAACACGCTGCCGAGGCGCACGCCGCCGATCCACCAGCCCAGCGCGAAGAGGCCGCCCGCGAGCGCGCCGTAGAGGAGCAGCGCCTTGGCGACGTTCCGCGCAGCGAGCAGCGAGGCGCGCACTGCCCCGAACCTGGTCTAGGGCTCGCCTTCGCTCTCGGCCAGGCCGCGCGGAGGCCAATCCGGCTCGGGAGCGTCGCAGCGGCTCGAGCAGTGGAGGGAAGCCACGTTCTGGAGCGGGACGAGGATGTGGCCGTTGAGCTCCATGTGCGGAACTCCCTCGACGGCGCAGTAGGCGGTCAAGGTGCCTTCCTGGTACTCACCGCCGAAGAGCTCGACCTCGACCTGCTCGCCCTTGTACTTGTTCGTGTAGTCCTCCACGCGCTCAGTCTAGCTTCGTGATCCTCCCGTCCTCGACGGCGAGCCGTGACAGGCGGGCGTTCGGCTCGACCGGCCGGACCCGCCGGTGCGAGGACAGGTCGATACCCAGCGCGACAGCGTGGAGTGCTCGGATCGGGCCTCCGTGAGCAACGACGAGCACGGCTCCCTCCGGATGGCGGCCGGCGACGCCGAGCACCGCGGCGACGACGCGCTCGGCCATCTGCTCGTAGTCCTCCCCGTCGTCCCATCCGTGTCCACCCTGTGTCCAGCGCAGGTATGCCTCCGGAAAGCGCGCCTCCGCTTCCGGACGGGTGAGCCCGGACCACGAGCCCACGTTGACCTCGCGCAGCTCCGGCAGCGCGTGCACGGGCAGGCCCCGCGGGGCGGCGACCGCCTCGGCCGTCTCCCGGGCCCGAAGCAGGTCGGAGGAGTACACCCCGTCGAGTGGCACCCCGGCGAGACGCTCGGCCAGCTCCGCCGCCTGCCGCCGCCCGAGCTCGGTCAGCGGCCGGTCGGCATGCCCCTGCCAGCGTCGCGCGACGTTCCAGTCGCTCTCCCCGTGGCGCGCGAGGTAGACGGTCGTCACTCGGGCAGTCGGCGGATGACGGCCTCGTCGCCGGCGCTGAAGGCGCGGCGGCGCTCCTCGTCCTCGGCGTCGACCATGTGGCCGTCACGGCCCACGTAGCCGCCCTTGGCGCCCACGATCAGGAGGACGAGGTCACTCTCGCCGACGTTCCAGAACCGGCGCGGCGTCGTCGACTGGACGTGGCAGAGGCCGCC
>JBOHAK010000294.1:0-3320 GCA_050697795.1 Gaiellaceae bacterium | reverse complement strand
GCGCTCGTCGGGTAGGTCTCGTCCCCGAAGATCGCGTTGTAGGTGGCCAGGAACGGCTGGCCGGAGATGAGCTTTCGCTGGCAGACGAACGGGTCGCTCGCGGGCGTCAGCGGGTTGTCGCCGAAGTTGCACGTCCGCGGCGTGCCGTCCGCCTTGGGCGGCGGCGCCGGCAGGTTGCCGTGGTCGACGTAGGACGGATGCTCGGCCCAGGCACCAGTGTCCAGCACGCCGACGATCACGCCCTTGCCGGCGTCGGCGGCGGTCTGGCCGAGCTGGCCGTAGATGGTGGCGGCACCCATGAACTCCGGGCTGGAGTCGGTCAGGGGGTGTTCCGGGCGGTCGGACTGGACCGCGACGACGCCCGGGAGCGTCAGCAGCTCTGCGACCTCGTTGCCGGGCACCGTCAGGGCGACGCCGCCGTAGGTGACGCGCAGCATCCTCCCGACCTCGGCGTCCGGTATGCGCGTCTGCATCCGCTCCAGGAACCGCCGCTCCAGATCCTGCACGAAGCCTCGGTAACGACGTGCGGCCTCGCTCTGGAGGTTCAACGGCTCGCCCGTGACCGACGGGCTGGTGGCCGGGAGGCCCTCGATCTGACCGCCGTACGCGGCGAGGGCGTCGTAGTCGAGCTTGACGACGACGTTAAGCGGGGCGGCGGAACGCCTGCGGAGCAGGCTCTCGTCCGTCTGTGCCAGGCGGCCGCTCACCGACTTGGCACCCTGCGCCTTGCTCACGGGAGCGAGCGGCGTGACGGTGAGCTCCGGCGGGCCCGCCGAGGCCGCGGGCGCGGCTCCGGCACTGCCGCCGGCGGCGAGCACCGCGAGCGCCAGGACCACTACCGCGGCTGCCGAATACTTCGGAAGCCGACGGGCGCTGCCTGCACGAACAGATCTTCGGGTTGGTCCTGGTACGGCGGCCATCGCAACCCTCCTGGTGTCAGCGGGATCTTCTCGCGCGGCGAGCCGGCAGTCAACCCCGGCTGGTAAGGGCTGGGTGAGGGTGCGACGATGATGCGGTGGAGTTCCGGATCCTGGGCCCGCTGGAGGTGCGGCACGACGGTCGGGTGATCCCGGTCGGGGCCGGACAGCAGCAGGTGCTGCTGGCGCTCCTGCTCCTGCGGGCGAACGAGACCGTCTCCCGCGACCGTCTCGTCCACGAGCTGTGGGGAGAGCGGCCGCCGAGTACGGCCGCGAAGGCGCTCCAGGGCCACGTGTCGGCCCTCCGCAAGCTCCTGGAGCCCGACCGTGCCTCGGGCGCGGCTGGTCGGGTCATCGTGACGCGTGGCTCGGGATACGAGCTGAGTCTGCTCGCGGAGACATCGGCGCATCTGGGCGACTCCGGGTCGGCCCTTGTTCTGTACAGGTTGCTCGCCCCCTGGGCGGCGCTCAACGCCGCCGACCAAGCGGAGGGGATTAGGGGGTCGGTCTCGAGGTATCTCGGCCTGCTCGCCTCGACGATGTCGCGCTGGGACGACGCCGCGCGCCACTTCGAGGACGCGGTCACGACGAACGAGAGTATGGGCGCTCGCCCTTGGCTTGCGCGCGCGCAGCACGACTATGGGGAGATGCTGCTTGCGCGTGAGGGGCCGGCGATCGCGAGCGGGCCCGGGAGCTCCTCGACGCCGCGCTGGCGACCTACCAGGAGCTCGGCATGGAGCTCCAGGCGGCGAGGATCTGAGCCCCTTCGCGGCGCTCACGTCTCCTCGCGGCTGATGTCCTCGACCTGCGCGGCGGTCAAGCGCACGAGATCGGCCGCCTTCATGCGCACGGAGCGCTCGTGCGAGCCCGCCTCGAGCACGACGGAGTCGCGCCCGGCGAGGCGCGCATCGACGATCACGCGGTCGGCCTTGCCGCCGAAGGGCGGCACGGCGCCGAGCTCGAACTCCCCATAGTCGCGCGCGAGATCGCCCTCGCTCGCGAGGTGCACCTTCTTGCCGCCGACGCCGACCAGATCGCCGACCTTACGCAGGTCGACGCGCTCGGAGGCCGGGAGCACGGCACGGAGGTTTCCCTCCGGCACGACGAGCACGAGCGTCTTCGCCACGTCCTCGGGCCCGACGCCGAGCGCCGCTGCTTCGTCCGTCGCCCGCTCCGTGTGCCGGTGCTCAAGCACCTCATAGTCGATCCCCGCCTCGTCGAGAAAGCTCGTCACGTCGGCCATGGCACTCCTCTCACCGCGAGGGACTACCCGCTCGGAATGGCGAGCTCGCGGCCGGAGTAGGTCATCGAGTCCTCCGACTCCACGAACGGGGCCATGCGCGAACGACGGTCCGCCTCGGCGTCCGACGCTCGGTAGCGCTCGCACGCCTCCGAGCTCGTCCAGTGCGAGACGCCGACGACCGTGCGGCCGTCGTCGGAAACCCACTCGAAGGCGCGCGCCATCCCCTCCGGCGGTTCGGTCGGTTCCCAGGCCCCACGCAGGTCGTCGAGAGCCCCGTCCTTGATCCTTCTCGTCGTCACCCAGACGAAGAACTCACCCACCGTCGCTCCCCTCTGTCGGGTGAAGAGGCTACTCCGGGCCCATCGTCCGCCTCCACGAGACCGCCGTCAAGCCGCGCGAATCGATCCCGTCACGGCACTCGAGCACCCACGACGGAACGGACGGAGCGAAACGAGAACGGCGAGCTTACGGCTGCCTTCGCCGTGACCTATCCTCTGTCCAATGCGGATCTCGTCTTGCTGCACGGCAGGCCTGGTTGAGCTTGGGCTGCGATGGATCTAAGGCAATACGCCCGGATGCTTCGGGCGCACTGGCTCCTCATCGGCGTCAGTATCTTGGGTTTGTACGGCGCTCGCCTGGACACGTCCCCCAACGTACGCGGCCGAGACTCAGCTCTATGTCTCGACCTCTCTCCCAAGCGGCGCAAGCCCGACTGAGAGGTACGCGGCCATCCTGCTGTCACAGCAGCGGGCAGTCTCGGATGCGGAGCTGATTGCCAGCCCGCCCGTGGTCCAAGAGGTAAACGACCAGCTCGGCCTGTCGTTGTCACTCGAGGAGTTTCGGGCGAAGGTCAGCGCCGTTAGACCCGAAGGCACAGTGCTGATCGATGTGACGGTTACAGACCGCTCGCCGCGGCAACTAGCGGGTGCTCACGGGCACGTTCTTCTTGGAGATCTTCACGTTTCACGGATCCGGATCTCGACGCGCGTGCACGCCCGCGCGCAAGCTGACGTACCCGTTTTTGTACCTGCGTCCTAGCGAGCGTTGGACGAGGGAGTTCGCGTCAGCAAACAAGCCGGCGGGCCACTGACGCGCGACCGAACGCGACGTACGGAGCCCGCAGAAGCGAGCTCCGCTGCTCTCGTCTCAGCCGCCCTCGA
>JBOHAK010000293.1:0-2299 GCA_050697795.1 Gaiellaceae bacterium | reverse complement strand
AGGGAGCGGCTCTGGCCGGACGTGCACCACCTGCTGGCCAAGGACATCCTCAAGTTCCACTGCGTCATCTGGCCGGCGCTCCTGCTCGCGGCGGGCCTCGACGTGCCCCGGCAGCTATTCGTCCACGGCTACCTCCTGATGGACGAGCGGAAGATGTCGAAGTCGCTCGGCAACGTCATCGATCCACTGGATCTCATCGACGTCTACGGCGTCGACCCGGTGCGGTTCTATCTCTTCCGGGTGGCGACCTTCGGGCAGGACGGGAGCATCTCGGTCGACGGGCTGCACGAGCGCTACGAGCGCGAGCTCGGCAACGATCTCGGGAACCTCCTCTCCCGCACCACGGCGATGATCGCGCGCTACCGGAACGGGCGGCTGCGCTCCGCGGCGGTCTCCGAGGAGCTGGCGAGCGACGTCGACCGCGTTCGCACCCAGGCGGGCGGCCGCTTCGACGAGTTCGACGTCACCGGCGCGCTCGAGATCGTCTGGGAGCTCGTCCGCCGCCTCAACCGCCACGTCGAGCGGAACGCGCCCTGGGAGCTGGCCAAAGACCCGGCTCGAGCCGGAGATCTCGACCGCGTCCTCTTCGAGCTTGCCGACGGGCTGCGCGCGGCTGCGGTCGCCCTGGCCGCCTTCGTCCCGGACACGTCCGAGCGGATCCTGACGGCTCTGCGGCAGCCCGTGGACGTCGCCTGGGACGACGTCGCGCCCGGGCGCACCGATGAGGTCGAGGGGATCGAGCCGGCGGCGCCGCTCTTCCCGCGCGTGGACGCTCCCTCAGCGGCGGCGTGACGCACCTCCGGCCGGTTCGTGCGCGCCTGCCGTCGAGCGGCCCGGTGTGGGGAGCTCCGTGATCGACACGCACGCTCATCTCGATGCGTTCGAGGATCCCGCCGAGGTGCTCGCCCGCGCGCGGACGGCCGGAGTCCGGCGGGTGGTGACCGTGGCCACGTCGGTTACCTCCGCCCGTGCGGCGCTCGCGCTGTGCGAGCGCGAAGAGGGCGTCTACGCCGCCCTCGGCTTGCACCCGCACGAGGCGGAGAGCGTCGGCGAGGAGGATTTCGGGGCGCTCCGCGAGCTGCTTCGCCACCCGCGCGCCGTCGCCGTCGGAGAGACGGGGCTGGACTACTACCGGGACCTCGCCCCGCGCGACCGGCAGGCCGACGTCTTCCGCGCCCAGCGGGCGCTGGCCGCGGAGCTGGGCATGCCGATCGTGATCCATACGCGGGCGGCCGACGACGACACCGTGGCGGCCCTCCGCGAGCTGCCCGCCGGCGTACGGGTCGTCCTGCACTGCTTCTCGTCCTCGGCGCTCCTCGAGCCGGCACTGGAGCGCGGCTGGTACGTCTCCTTCGCGGGGAACGTCACGTACCCGAAGGCTCGCGAGCTGCGCTGGGCCGCGGCGCGCGTCCCCGGCGACCGGCTCCTGGCCGAGACGGACAGCCCGTATCTGGCACCGCAGCCCGTTCGGGGGCAGCGCAACGAGCCGGCGCACGTCAGACACACGCTCGCGACCCTCGCGGACGCGCGGGGGGAGGACCCGACCACGCTCGCAGGGCGGATCGAGGCGAACGCCGCCCAGCTCTTCGGGCTCCCGTGAGGCCAGCACCATGAACCTTCCCGTCACTCCGAACCGAGAGCTCGGCCAGCACTTCCTCGTGGACGAGAACATCCTCGGCGTGGCGGGCCGCCTCGCCGAGCTCGACCGCGAGGACGTCGTGCTCGAGGTGGGCGCCGGGCTCGGCGTCCTGACCGCCTACCTCGCCGACCGCGTGCGGTTCGTCCATGCAGTGGAGCTCGACCGCTCGCTCGAGCCCCACCTCCGCGACCGCCTCGCAGGGCGGACGAACTTCGAGCTCGTCGTCGGCGACGCGCTCCGGCTTCCGCTGCACGAGCTCGACCCGCCACCGGGCAAGCTCGTCGCCAACCTGCCGTATCAGATCGCCACGCCGCTCGTCGCGGAGAGCCTCGGCTCGCTCCCCACCGTGCGGCTCTGGTGCGTGCTCGTTCAGCGGGAGGTGGCCGACCGCTTCTTCGCCCGGACGGGGACGAAGAGCTACGGCGCCGTCAGCGTCCTCGTGCGGCTGACCGCGGAGCGCATCGGAATCCACCCCGTGGCCCGCACCTGCTTCGCGCCGCCGCCCAATGTCGACTCCGGCCTCGTCGCCTTCCGCCGGGCCCGCGACTGGGGGCCGGAGCTCGCTCGCCTGCGCGAGGTCGTGCAGGCGGCCTTCGCGCACCGGCGCAAGACCCTCGCGAACTCGCTCGAGCTCGCCGGCCTGGCCGGCCGGGGGCGCGC
>JBOHAK010000292.1:0-2844 GCA_050697795.1 Gaiellaceae bacterium | reverse complement strand
CCGTCGCCTTCGACGCGATCGCGGCGGCGGAGGCGCGCGGACGCGACGTCGTCGTCGTGGACACGGCCGGCCGCCTCCACACGCAGTCGAACCTCATGGAGGAGCTGGCCAAGGTGCGGCGCGGGATCGAGGGTCGCCTGGAGGGCGCGCCGCACGAGACGCTGCTCGTCCTCGACGCGACGACGGGCCAGAACGGGCTGCGGCAGGCGAAGCTCTTCGACGAGGCGGTCGGCGTGACCGGCGTCGCCCTGACGAAGCTCGACGGCACGGCGAAGGGCGGCGTCGCGGTCGCCGTCACCCACGAGCTCGGCTTGCCGGTGAAGCTCGTGGGCGTGGGGGAGACGCTCGACGACCTGCAGCCGTTCGACCCGCAGGACTTCGCGCGGGCCCTCGTCGGCGGCGACTAGGCGCTCCTTCCGGCACGCCTCCGCGCGCCACTCGTGCGCGTTTCCGCGTTAGGCTCGAAGTGGGGGGCGCCCGCCCGCACGGGCCGCGGCTGGATCGGACCTGTTCGGGTCGGCGGTGGCCGTCGAAGCGAGAAACGCCTTCGTGGCGAGCCGCGTCACCCGCACCGATGCGGGCCCATGGTGGCCGCCCGCGGTCAACGGTCCCCGGGCCCGGGTTTCCGAGGCGCCCCCTGCGCGCTAGCGCTCCACCCCGAAAGCGATGTCGACGGTCGTGCGGAACAACGTGATGTCGCCGTCCTTGACCAAGGCGCTCATTTCGATCACGTGGGCGCCGCTGATGTCGCGCACCGTCTGGCCGGCCTCCCGCACGGCGACGCGCGCGGCGTCGGCGAAGCTCTCCTCCGACTGGCCGATGACTCGGATCACCTTGGCGATGTTCGCCATCGCGACTCCTCCTTGGCTCGGATTGGGCAAAACGGCACGGCTACACTTCCCGCCGGCCTATGTTTGACACGCTTTCGGACAAGCTGCAAGGCGCGCTCGGCGATCTTCGCGGCCGCGGCGTCCTCACCGAGGAGGATCTGTCCCGCGCTGCGCGCGAGATCCGCCTTGCGCTGCTCGAGGCCGACGTCAACTTCAAGGTCGTCAAGAACTTCGTCGCCCGCGTGAAGGAGCGCGCGGTCGGGTCGGCCGTCACGCGCAGCCTTTCGCCCGGCCAGGAGGTCGTGCGGATCGTCCACGAGGAGCTGACCGAGCTCATGGGCTCGGGCGGCTCGAAGCTCGCGTTCGCCGGGCGCCCGCCCACCGTGATCCTGCTGGCCGGGCTGCAGGGCTCGGGAAAGACGACCGCTGCCGCGAAGCTCGCGCTCCTCCTGCGGAAGCACGAGGGGAAGGCGCCCGCGCTCGTCGCCGCCGACCTGCAGCGGCCGGCCGCCATCGACCAGCTCGAGCAGCTCGGGAAGCAGATCCAGATTCCGGTCTACGCCGACCGCTCCACGACGGACGCGGTGGCCGTCGCCCGCAGCGGTCTCGAGCAGGCGCAGGCGCAGGGCCGCGACGTCCTGATCGTGGACACGGCCGGCCGCCTGCAGATCGACGAGCCGCTCATGCAGGAGCTCGCCGCCGTCCGTAAGGAGATCAAGCCGCACAACGTCCTCCTCGTCCTCGACGCGATGACCGGTCAGGAAGCCGTGGCCGTCGCGGAGGCCTTCGCCGAGCGAGTGGACTTCGACGGCGTCGTCCTCACGAAGCTCGACGGCGACGCGCGCGGCGGCGCGGCGCTCTCCGTCAAGGCGGTCACGGGCAAGCCGGTCAAGCTCGCCTCGACCGGCGAGAAGCTCGACCAGCTCGAGTACTTCCACCCCGACCGCATAGCGTCGCGGATCCTCGGGATGGGCGACGTGCTCACGCTCATCGAGCGAGCCGAGCAGGCTGCGGAGGAGGACGAGCAGGAGGAGATGGAACGCCGCCTGCGCGCCGGGCAGTTCACGTTCGACGACTTCCTGCAGAGCTACCGCATGATGCGGCGCATGGGCTCGCTCAAGTCGGTCGTCGGCATGATCCCGGGGCTCGGCAAGCAGCTCCAGGGCGTAAACGTGGACGACCGCGAGCTCGGGCGCGTCGAGGCGATCGTGCTTTCGATGACCGCCGAGGAGCGCCGTCGACCGGAGATCATCAACGGGTCGCGGCGATCCCGCATCGCCGCGGGGAGCGGCACGACCGTGCAGCAGGTGAACAAGCTCCTCACGGCGCGAAAGCAGATGGCCAAGATGGTCAAGCAGATGGGAAAGGGCAAGATGCCGAACCTGCAATCGCTCGCAGCCGCCCAGAAGCGGCGCTAGAAAGGACGGAATGGCAACTCGCATCAGACTGGCCCGCGTCGGGTCGAAGAAGAACCCGATCTACCGCGTGGTCGTTGCCGACGCGCGCTCGCCGCGCGACGGGCGCTTCATCGAGATCGTCGGGCGCTACAACCCACAGACGAACCCCTCGACGATCGACCTCGACGGCGACAAGATCCGCGACTGGGTCTCGAAGGGCGCACAGCCGAGCGACTCGGTGAGGCGCCTGATGAAGGCGCAGGGCCTCTGAGCGCCGGACCGGACCCGGTGGAAGAGCTCCTCGACTATCTGGCGCGCAACCTCGTCGACCGGCCGGACGAGGTCCGGGTCGAGCGCACAGAGCGCGACGGCGCCGTCGTCCTGCGGTTGCACGTCGCCGAGGAAGACATCGGCAAGGTGATCGGGCGCCAAGGACGCATCGCCCGCGCCCTGCGGACGCTCGCCCGGGCGAGCGGCGGCCGCCGCCAGGTGCGCACCCTCCTCGAGATCGTTGACGCGCGCTGACGGGTGGGTCGCCGTCGGGCGCGTGGGCCGGGCGCACGGGCTCGCCGGCGCGTTCGTCGTCGAGGACGCGAGCGAGGATCCCGAGCGCTTCG
>JBOHAK010000291.1:0-3688 GCA_050697795.1 Gaiellaceae bacterium | reverse complement strand
GGAGATCGACGCACGAGCGGCGCTCGCGTCCTTGCCCTCTGTCTCGCCGGCCGAAGCCGAACGATGTTTTCCAAGCCACTCGCCTACCCTTCGACCCTGGATCGCACGTCCCCGGCTGCGCCGCCGGGTGCGCCCGTCCTTCGTGGAGGAGCTGTGGAGCCCGATGCTCACACGCTTTGCGTAATTGCAGAGCGAAATAGCGGCCGAAAGGCAGCGTGGTCCTGCAACGCCGAGCGCGGAGGAACTTTCTCTCTCAGGCGGGGCCTCGATTCTCTCTAGACCTTCTTCAAGCTGAGCATCACCTTCTTCTCGCCGTTTCCGGTCTCGCCTCCGAAACGACGAAGGCGACCCGGTGGGTCGCCCTCGATGGAGCTGCTATGCCGCTAGGGATCTAGCGCATCCACCTCTCCACGAGGGCCTGGACATGGCCGAAGCTGTCGCCGCTGATGGGCCTGCGCGCCCACGGCGAGACGGTCATGGCCGCCGCCGCTTCGGCAAGGATGGTGGGAGTGAGTGCCGTCATCTGCATGTCCGATCTTTCGAGAGACGGCGGACGTTAGCGCATCGACCGGACGTACGCAAGCGATTCGTGGACAGATCCGCTGAGACCTCTGCGCGATCTGTCAGGAAATTGCGGAGAAAATGTTCCCGTCGAGTTACAGAGATCCGCGAGCTTCCGTCCTGATGCGCCCGTCGGGGACCCGGAATGAAGCCCCGATACTCCCATGCCGCGGGAAGCGGTAAGATGTCGCCTCGCTTCGCGGGGAGTGGACGATGATCTTCCAACTCGAGGGCGTACGCGTTGCCCGCGGCGTTCGGCATCGGCCCGCTAGTCGGGCGGAGCTCTACGTGCAGGCAAGGCAGTTGGGCCTGGCCGGATGCTCACGGATGAGGAAGAACGAGCTCGCGCGTGCGGTCGCCCGGGCCCGGCGCCGCCCTGCCGCGATCTCGGCAGCGGCCCGCGACTGTCGCGAGCAGCTCGCGAGGGTCCCTCTCGCGACGTCGGAACGCCTTGCGGCGATCCCCGCGCTCCTGCGCCGGCTGAGCACCACCACCCGGACAGATCGCCGGATGGTCGCGGTGCTGGTCGCTGCCCTCGGGCGGCTGCGGTGGACGGAACGCATCGCCCTCCCGCTCGCCGCCGTGGTGCTGGCGGGCGGAGTCGGAGCGTCGATGCCGGTCCTGATCGCCGGCGGAACCCCGGAGGCCGTGGCAGCACTGGATGTCGTCGCGCCGATCCCGGCTTCACAAGCGTCGCCGGACGCGGGCCACTCCATGGAGCAGTCGCAGAAGTCAGCTCGGCCTGCCGGTGGCGGCGCGAGTCCGACCGGCATCCGCCTCGTGGCCGTTGTGGCAGCCCAGGAAGGAGGCTCGAGCGCCGTCGACCAGCCCTCGGATGCGCAAGCCGGGTCGTCGGAGGAGGGCGCGTCCGAGCCGTCCGCGAGCCCGGCGCAGCAGGCGCCCGTCGGTGCGGAGCCGGACGTCGAGGAGCCGACTCCCGAGCCGACCGCCGATCCGACGCCGGCGCCGCCTGTCGACGAGGAGGCCGAGGAGGACGAGCCGGCGGGGGAAAAGGTGAGTCTCTGCCACAAGGCGGGCTCGAAGAACTCCAAGACCCTCATCGTGGGAGAGGACGCCGTTGAGCAGCACGTCGCCCACGGCGACACGCTCGGCACCTGCCCCTAGAAGCCAGAGCACGGAGCGAGCTCGCCCGCTTCAAGACGACGCTACTCGTCGGGGCCCGCGGGGTAACGCTCGCACGATGAACCGTCGCCCGGTCGACGCGGCCGGCAGTGGTCTTGTCGCCCGCGTGCTGGGAGGAGTAGAACTGGCTTCGTGCGTCAGTACGCCACCTACCTCGTTCTCAAGGTGCGCCACGAGCCGTGCGAGCCGCGCCGCAAGATTCTCGAGGGGGTGTGGGAGTTCGTGGACTAAAGGCGGAGGGGGAGCGCGCGGCAGCTGGGCACTGCTGTATCTCGAGCGGCTTGACCTGACAAACGAGGGACGACTCCTCCTGCGGCAAGAGGACGCCGTCCCTCGGACAAGCCTTGGACGCCGCTTCCACTACTCCTGCCAGTTATGGAAAGGGGCGGAGCCCCGCCGCATCGGACTCCGCCCCACGACGTAGCTTCTACCACCCACTCTGATCGGGCCAAACAGTTGCCGTCTGCCTCGATACGACGCGTTTGGGCGCGGATTTGGACATCGGCCCAGAGGGAGAAGCTGGCTCTAACTCAGTCGGGGCGCCCGGATTCGAACCGGGGACCTCTAGTCCCCCAGGCTTGTACAGCGGACGGGCGGCGCGCGTCGGCGAGGGGCGCGGAGTGGCATGGCTACTAGGGTTGCGGGCCTTCGGTCGGCCGCGAGCCCGCATGGCTTCGTGAGGCGGTTCCGTGGCGTTTTGGGGGCAGAGCGGGGGCACTCGTGGTGAGGGCTCGAACCGCTCGAACCGCTCGAACCGCCCGATAGTGCAGTTGCACACGACCTTCCAATGCGGTAAATGAAGCTCGTTCCCGCCCCTGGCGAAAGGTGGAGCGATGCGGAGATTCGTGGTCTTGATCATGCTGGCCCTGTCGGTTGGGGCCCTTTTGGGGGTTCCGGGGAGCGCACAGGCGCCGCCGCCGCCGCACGAGCACGTCCTCATGACGCCGTCTGGTCCGGTCGATGTCGGGCCGCCCAGGTGCGGCAACGAGCAGCTCCAGGGCGCGTTCCTGAACTTCCACTTCAATGTGCATGTCGGGACGCCGCCGACCGTGATCACGCCCCGTTTCTGCTGACGGTTCTGTAGCGGGCCGCGGGAGGGGACGGCGTGACACTGGGCGCCACCCGTCCCCCCTCGCGGCTTGCGACCGCGAAGGTCTGCGAACATGTGTTCGTGACCTTGCAGGGCTCGGCTTACGGGCGCCTTCGCCGTGCGCTCGACACCGGCAACCCGACGATCGCTCTCGCAGCGGCGGCTGAGCTCGACTTCGTGAGCCTGTCGGACGCGCTCGAGCTCGTCCTACTTCTGGTCAACGACCCTGCGAGGTTTCGGCGCGCGGCTTCACTCCCCTGAGCCGCTGCTATGCCTGTGATCGCGAGTTGCCGGCGAGCTCGTTTGCGGCCGATCGGTCGAAGGCGGGCGGGCGAAAGAGCATCTGCCGGGAGTGCGACCGCGAGAAGTCGAAGCGCTACTACCACGCGAACCGTGACCGGATACTCAGGCAGTACGCCGACCAGCGCGAGGCCGAACGCGGCGGTTACAGCGACTCCCCGGAGGTCGGCCGCGAATGGTGAGCCCTCTCCTCGCCTCTCCACGAAAGGGGGAAGCCTGGCGGCCAGGCGCGCCAGACCTCCCCGGTGTCCACTGCCGACCCGTCGGCCTGGGCGGTGCGGAGGGGCACGACAGTCGGCCGGGTCCTCTCACATCTCCTTCGCGGGGTCAAGGTCGAGCATGACTGAGCGTCTCGTCACTGCCCGCGAGCTCGGCGAGCTGCTCGGCCTCAGGCCGGGAACCGTGCTCGACCAGTGGGAGGCCGGCAAGCTGCCCGGCTTCAAGATCGGCCGCGCTGCCCGCTTCGATGCGGCCGAGATCCTGGCGCTCACTAGGAGGGAGGCGCGGCCTCTTGCAGCGGTCCCGTTCGATCGGAGCGAGCGAGGTGGCGCCGGTGAAGCTCGTCGCGATACCACTGTAGGCCGACGCCTGTGT
>JBOHAK010000290.1:0-4315 GCA_050697795.1 Gaiellaceae bacterium | reverse complement strand
GGGGCACGCTCGCAACGGTCAGCTCGTCCGGGTGCAGCGCGTCGATCTCGTCCCACGTCAGTGGCGCCGACACCTGGGCGCCGGGACGGGCGCGCACCGACCAGGCGCCGAAGACGGTCTTGTGGGGCGCGTTCTGGTTGTAGTCGACGAAGACGCGACGGCCGCGCTCCTCCTTCCACCACGCCGCCGTGATCAGCTCGGGCCGGCGGTGCTCGAGCTCGCGCGCGGCGGCCACGGCTGCGGCCCGCACCTGGTAGGAGTCCCAGCGCGGCTCGAGCCGGACGTAGACGTGGAGGCCGCGGTTCCCCGTGGTCTTCGGGTAGCCGACGATCCCGAGCTCGTCCAGGAGGCGGCGCACCTCGGCGGCGGCGGCGCGCACGTCCTCGAACTCGACGCCGGGCTGCGGGTCGAGGTCGAGGCGCAGCTCGTCCGCGACGTCGGGGCGGTCATGGAGATGGGGCCACACGTGAAAGCCGAGGCAGGCCAGGTTGACCGCCCAGGCGACGTGCGCCATGTCGGCCAGGACCAGCGCCTGCGAGGTCGTCCCGTTCGGCGTGGTGACCACCGCCGTCTCCAGCCACTCCGGCGTCGCTTTCGGGACGCGCTTCTGGAAGAACGAGCCGCCCTCCGCGCCGTGGGGGAAGCGCTGCATGAGGGTTGGCCGGCCACCCGCGGCGCGCAGGAACGGCTCGGCGACCGCGAGGTAGTACCGCACTAGGTCGAGCTTCGTCTCCCCCCGCTCCGCGAAGAAGACCTTGCCCGGGCTCGTGACCGTGATGTCGCGCCCGGCGATGTCGAGCACATGCTCGTCCGCCACCGTCCAACCGTAGCCCGAGGCCGCGGACTCTCGCCACGGACGCTCGAGCGATGAGTTCCTGCTCCCGGCCGGGTCAAATGACCGAAACGCGTCCCTCGTCCACCGATGGAGGAAGCAATGAGCGATCAGCTGAATGCAGCCAGCGGCTTCCTGGCCGGCCACGCCCGTTTGCTCGACCGGCGACGCTTCGAACTCTTCTTCGAGGGCGGGGATGCCGACCCCGTCCTCGCCGTCCTGCGCGGGTACCGCAACGCCGACGGCGGCTTCGGGCACGGTCTCGAGCCCGACCTGCGCGCGTCGGAGAGTCAACCGGCCGCGGCGTGGCATGCCTTCGAGGTCTTCGCCGACGTCGCGCCGGTTGTCGCACCCGAAGCGGCGGAGCTGTGCGACTGGCTGGACACGATCGCGCTGCCCGACGGCGGGCTGCCGTTCGCGCTGCCGATCGCGGACGCGAGCGGCAGCGCCCCGTTTTGGGCGCAGGCGGACCCGCAGGCCTTCTCGCTCCAGATCACCACGATCGTCGCCGCCTACGCAAATCGCGTCGCCGCGCACGACTCGGCCGTCGCGGGCCACCGCTGGCTCGCCCGGGCGACGGACTGCTGCCTGGCAGCCATCGACGCCCTCGAGGCTGCCCCGGAAGCGTACGTGCTCGCGTTCGCCGTGCGGTTCCTCGACGCCGTGCACGACCGCCACGAGGCGGCGCCGGAGCTGCTGGCCCGCCTCGGCGAGTACGTCCCGGAGGACGGGCGCCTGCGCGTCGTCGGCGGTCTCCCGAACGAGGCGCTCTGGCCGCTCGATCTCGCTCCCGAGCCGGGCCGACCCGCACGCACGCTGCTGGACGAGGCCGTCCTCGCAGCCGATCTCGAGCGGTTTGCCGCCGAACAGGAGGAGGACGGCGGCTGGACGGTCGACTTCCAGAGCTACTCGCCGGCCGCGGAGCTCGAGTGGCGCGGCTACGCGACGGTGCGCGCGCTCTCGGTCGTGCGCCGCAACGGATGACGAGGTAGCGGCCGAGGAAGGATCGGCTGTAGCGCCGCCGAACGGGAGTTCGGCGGGCGTAACCCTTGTGCCGCAAGCAGGGCTGCGCCCGCCCTCTCGCGCTCGAGCCCGTACCCGCGGGACTCGCCGAGCTGTGGCCCGCTGGGCCTTCGATTTTGCTATACACCTCATCCTTCGGGGACGACCCGTCCATGGGAGGCGGACGCCACGAACCGCGAGAAGTGGGTCTCACTCGAGACCGATGTCGTCGAGTCGGCGAACTGGACGGTCAAACCGCCGCCGACGTTCGTCGAGCCCGCCTCGGAGGAGGCGGAACCGGTCGAGGAGGATGCCCCGCGGGCTGAACCCGCAGCGCCGCAGGTGTCGCCGAAGCCGGCGTCACCGCCACGCCCGGCACCGCCGCCGCCACCCCCGGCAGCGCCGCTCAGGTTTCCGAGGCGCCGGCGGCGCAGAAGGCCACCGCTTGCGGCGGTCGTCGCGGCGGTCGCGGTCGTGTTCCTCGCCGGAGCGGTGGGCGCGGGCGCGCTCTTCTTTCTGACGGACGAAGGGGGCGTATCGGGGGACGCCGGCCGGCCGTCCACGGGCCCCGGCGCGGGGTCGCAGTCGCTCGTGCTGGCGGATCCAGGCGGCACGCGGTACGAGTGCACGATCACGGGCACCGCCGGCGACGATCGCCTGGACGGGACGTTGGGGAGCGATGTCCTCTGTGGGCGGGGCGGCGACGATGTCATCAGGGCAATAGAGGGAGACGACGTCGTATTCGCCGGTCCCGGCGACGACTGGGTGATCGGGGGCCGAGGTGACGATCGCCTTTACGCGGGCTCGGGCAACGACGCGTTGTACGCGCGAGACGGCTCACGTGACGTGGTCGACGGCGGCGCGGGAAGAGATCGCGTCGATACGGGACGCCTCGATCGACTCGGAGGGGCGGAGGTGGTCAGCGATCCCGTCCTCGTCGCGGCCGGTGACGTCGCTTGCGATCCGCTCTCGCCTTCCTTCGAGAATGGGTACGGCACGGAGACGAGGTGCCGTCAGCGGGCCACAGCGGCACTCGTCGAAGGCCTCGAGCCTGACCGAGTCCTCGTCCTCGGCGATGTCCAGAACGAAGACGGGCGGCTGTGGAAGTACCGGCGGAGTTATCACCCGACCTGGGGGCGCTTCAAGGCGATCAGCCATCCGGCGCCTGGGAAGGAACAGGATGCATTCGGTGGCGGCGGCTACGGTCGCTACTGGGGAGCCCGTGCACGGCCGCAGGGGTCGCTCTGGTACAGCTTCGACCTCGGCGGATGGCATATCGTCTCCCTGGACAGCAACTGCCCGGGTGCACTCGCCTGCGATGCGGGCTCGCTGCAGGAGCGGTGGCTGCGAGCCGATCTCGCCGCCAACCCGGCGGCGTGCACGCTCGCCTTCTGGCACGAGCCTCGCTTCAGCTCCGCCGGGCAATCCACTCTCAGCACCGCGCCGCTCTGGCAGGCGCTCTACGACGCCGGCGCCGAGCTCGTTCTCAGCGGCCACGCGCAAAACTACGAGCGGTTTCACCCTCTCGACGCAGCCGGCAGGCTCGATCGAGCCCGCGGCATCCGCCAGTTGGTCGTCGGGACGGGTGGCGAGAGCCTGCAAGGGTTCAAGGGGCGCCTCCCCGGCAGCGCCGCCCGGAGCTCCACGACCTTCGGCGTCCTCGAGCTAACGCTGCACCGACGTGGCTATGACTGGCGATTCGTCCCCGAGCAGGGCAAGAGCTTCACGGACGCCGGCTCGGCGTCATGTCACGGGTGATCTACGAGTCGAAGACCAGGGCCGGCGCGGCTCAGGAGACGTCCAGCAGCTCCTCGCGGTAGGCGAGCGCGACGGCCTGGATCTGGCTGTGGACGCCGAGCTTCCGAAGGATGTTCGCGACGTGCGTCCCGACCGTCTTCCGGGAGATGAAGAGGCGCTCGGCGATCTCGTCCTGGCGTAGCCCGTCCGCCAGTAACCGGAGCACCTCCAGCTCCCTCTTGGTGAGCTTCGCGGAGACCGAGTCCGTCAGGGGCTGCGAGCGCCGGACGAGAGCTCTAACCCGTGTGAGGAGCTCGTCCGGGGCATACGGCTTCACCACATAGTCGTCGGCACCCACCAGGAGCCCTGCCACGCGGTCATACGACTCCGTGCGCGAGCCCGACACGAAGACGACCGGGAACCCGCTCCCCTCCTCACGGAGCGCGCGGCAAACCTCGTACCCCGACAGGCTCCCGAGTGGGATCTCCAGCAGGACGACGCAAGGCGTGACCTCCTTGACCGCCTGGAGCACCTCCTCACCCGATCCCGCGTGCACGACCTCGTAGCCCGCCGCTTCGAAGACGCGAGCGAGCTCCTTGCGCGCGCTCGCGTCCTCGTCGGCGATCACTACCGGGCCACAGCTATCGGAGGGCGCCACAGATTCCCTTCGGCCGCAGGACGTTTCAGGTTCTAGTGCATCTCGCGCGCCGCGGCAACCTCTGTAGGGAAATTGCCCGATGAAAA
>JBOHAK010000289.1:0-2507 GCA_050697795.1 Gaiellaceae bacterium | reverse complement strand
GCGCACGCCGTCGTCGCGCCGAGCGTGCCGACGGCCGAGGGCAAGCGCGAGGGCATCCCGGTCGTGCTCATGGAGGCGATGGCGAGCGGCGTACCCGTCGTCGCGAGCGGGATCTCCGGCATCCCGGAGCTCGTGGACGACGGCGTGAGCGGCCTGCTCGTGCCACCCGGCGATTCCCGGGCGCTCGCCCGGGCGCTGCGGCGTCTCCACGACGATCCGGGGCTGCGCGAGCGGCTCGCCGGCGCGGGCCGCGAGAAGGTCGAGCGCGAGTTCGACGTGCGGGCGAGCGCGGCGGAGCTCGTCCGTCAGATCGGCCTCCACGCACGGGTGCGGCAAGCCGGCTGAGCGGAGCCTCGCGCGACAGCGGTAAGCGCAGGACCGCGGTTGTACGATCAGGCGGGATGCCCGAACACCGCTTCGTCTTCGTCGGCGGCCTCCACCGCAGCGGAACGACGCTTCTGGGCCGCTGCCTGGCCGACCATCCCCTGGTGAGCGGCCTGAGCGGCACCGGCGTCCCCGCGGACGAGGGCCAGCACGTTCAGAGCGTGTACCGCCCGGCGAAGGCCTACGGAGGGCCGGGCCGCTTCGCCTTCTCGCCGGAGGCCCACCTCACCGAGGACTCACCGCTCGTGGGCGGCGAGACGCGCGAGCGCATCCTCGCGGAGTGGCGCCCGTACTGGGAGCTCGACAGCCCCTATCTCCTCGAGAAGTCGCCGCCCAACCTGATCCGTATGCGCTTCCTCCAGGCGCTCCTTCCGGGCGCGCTCTTCGTCGTCGTCACACGCCATCCGATTGCCGTCTCCTACGCGACGCAGAAGTTCCGCACGCGGGCGCAGAGGTTCCGCCGGCGCATGGCGCTCCGCGACCTCATGCGCCACTGGGTGGTCGCGCACCGCATCTTCCAGGAGGACGAGCCGCACCTGGAGAACCTGATCGTCGTTCGGTTCGAGCGCCTGATCCGGGAGCCCGACGCCTGCCTGCGGGACGTGTACGACTACCTGGGCGTCGAGGCGCTGCCGACGGAGCGGGAGATCCGTCCCACGAGCAACGAGCGCTACTTCGAGCGCTGGCCGGAGGAGCTCCGCTCACCGGAGCGGGCGGCGCCGCTCGAGCTGCTGCGACGCGAGTTCGGGCCGCAGGTGCGCGAGCTTGGCTACAGCCTCGACGAGCTCGACATCGTCGCAGACGGCTACGCGCGCCGTGCGGTGGGTTCCAGGGCGTAGCCCGCACCAGCGCGGTGCGCGCTGCGGTGCTATCACTCAAGATGCGGGTTCGTGGCAAGTCGAGAGCGACGATCGTGGACGAGCCGCAGAGGAGGGCGTTGCGCACAGGGCTTCCGCCAAGGTCGCGTACGACGAGTCCCGTCTCCCGGGACTGAGCGAAGGGCGGGCGGCTGCGTGAGACGCACTCTCTTCTGGCTCGGCGCGGGCGCGCTCGCCTTCACGTACGTGCTCTTCCCGCTCCTCGTCCTGCTCCGAGCCGCGCTTCGGCCCCGCCCTCATCGCCTCGACGACAGCACGCCCCAGGTCACGATGGTGATCGCCGCCCACAACGAGGCGGCGACGATCGGGGCGAAGCTCGAGAACCTCCTCTCGCTCGACTACCCGCCGGAGCGGCTGGAGGTCGTGATCGCCTCGGACGGCTCCGACGACGGCACGGACGACATCGTGCGCGCCCATGCGGGGCGCGGCGTCCGCCTCCTCACGCCCGGGCGAGTGGGGAAGGCCGACGCACTGAACGCGGCCGTCGCCGCCTCCGGCGGGGAGATCCTCGTCTTCTCGGACGCGAACTCGATGTACGCGCCTGACGCGCTCCGCGCGCTCGTCCGCCCGTTCGCCGACCCGGCGGTCGGCGGGGTCGCCGGCGACCAGCGCTACCTCTCGAGCGACGGCGCCGATGCCATCGCGAGCGGCGAGCAGCACTACTGGAACCTCGACCGGATGCTCAAGCAGGCGGAGAGCCGCGCCGGCAACGCCATCTCGGCGACCGGCGCGATCTACGCCGTCCGCCGCTCGCTCTTCCGTCCGGTCGCACCCGCCGTGACGGACGACTTCTACATCTCGACGGGAGTGATCGCGGCGGGCTACCGGCTCGTCTTCGCGCCGGACGCGGTCGCCTACGAGCCGGTCGCACGGACGGGTGAGCTCGAATGGCAACGGAAGGTGCGGGTGATGACGCGCGGCCTGCGCGGCGTCCTCCTGCGCCGCGAGCTGCTCGACCCCAGGGGCCACGGCTTCTACGCCCTCCAGCTCCTCACGCACAAGCTGCTCCGCCGCACGATGGTCTTTCCGCTCGCGCTCACCGCGGCCACTGCGCCGCTCCTCTGGCGGCGCGGACGCCTCTACCGGGCCGCGACGGTCGCGCAGGCCTGCCTCTACGGGCTCGGCACCGCCGGCCTGCTGCTCGCCCGTACGCCCGTGGGGCGCCGCAAGGCCCTCGCGCTGCCGGCGTTCTTCTGCTTCGTCAACCTGGCCTCGGTGCGGGCCGTGTGGAACGTCGTCCGCGGC
>JBOHAK010000288.1:0-8201 GCA_050697795.1 Gaiellaceae bacterium | reverse complement strand
CGCCTGCATGCCGACCTCGTCCTCGCGTCCCGGAGCCGCGCCGCTCTCGGGCGGCCGCAGCAGGAAGAAGCCGAGCGCGAGGAGGCCGAGGAGGACGGCGCCCGCGACCGGCGAGATGAGGCCGACGACGACGACGGCGGCGAGCCCGCCGAGCACGGTGCGCCCGCTCACGGTCGCTTTCCCGCGGCCGGCGGGCTGCCGGGGCGGAGCTCCACGACGAGCTCGCAGTCGAGGGCGTGCGCGAGCTTCAGCAGGGTGTCGATGCGCGGCGGGCGGCCGCCGGACTCCAGCCGGGCGATCGCGGACTGCGTCGTCCCGCAGATCTCGGCCAGCTCGGCCTGCGAGAGGCTGAGCTCGCGGCGCCGGTCGGCGACCTGGCCGGCGATCTGCGCGAAGAGCCACCCGTCGTGCGCGCCTGCGAGGCGCTCCCGCAGGCGCTCCATCGCGTGCTCGATCCGGTGTTGGCGCTCGCTGGTCGTCATCGCAGCTCTGCTATCTCATATAGCAGAACTGCGATCGAAGTCAAGGAGCGGCAGGCAACTCGCGCAGGACGGCTTCCTCGCCGTTGCCGTCCACGGCGTAGACGCGGACGCTGTTCTCGCCGGCACGGAAGGCGTCCTCGGGGGCGAGCGCCGACAGGAGCGTCTCCCCGTGGAACTCGAAGCTCCTAGCCGTCGCGGCGATCCGTCCGTTCACGGCGACTGCGATGTCCTGCGGGCCCGATGCCCCGCGGATCCGCCCGTAGATGCGCACCGGTGCGAAGGCCGACTCGGGGTCGTAGTCGGTCTCACCGAAGTTCTCGAAGGTCGTCTCGCCGCCGGCTGAGACGGCCATACCGTTCACCAGCTGCCCCAGGAGCTCCGGCCGCGGACCCGCCGCGTACAGTCCCGGGTCGTCGTTGCCGTCGCCGAAGAGGCTCACCTGGCGGGCCAGAATCCGCTCCCGCTCGGCCAGCATCTCGCCCAGGTCGCCCGTGACGCGCTCGCCGGAGTACGTCGCGACCATCACCTCCCGCGGCCCCTGAGGCGGATCGACCACCGACCGCCCGTCCGTCGCCCAGGGAACCTCGACGCCGAGGAGCTCCGCCATCGTCGGCAAGACGTCGATCGTCCGGACGTGCTCGTCGACGACGCGCCCCGCCGCTTGCCCCGGTGCCTTCACGAACAGGGGGACGAATGCGATCTCCGCCATGTTCCCGCTATGGATCCGCCGTCGCTCCCCGTGCGGACGGAAGCTCGTACCGTGGTCGGCGACGACGACGATCAGCGCGTCGTCGTACTGTCCGGTCTCCTCCAACCGGTCGAGGATCCGTCCCAGGAGCAGGTCGACGTACCCGACCTGGAGGAGATGGCGCTGGTAGCCCTGGACCGCGAGCTCCGGGTCTCCCACCCAGCGCTCGTCCACCATGCCGGGCTGCGTGCCGAGGTTGCTGGCGTAGACCTTCCCGTTCGGCAGGTACTCCCAGGGATGGTGGGGCAGGAGCGTGTGCAGGAAGGCGAGCGTAGGCCGCTCGCCGGGAGGCTCGAGGCGGTCGACGAACGCCTGCACCTCCCCGTCCCGGCCGATGTAGTCCGCCGCGCGGCCTCCCGGCTCGGAAGGCCCGCGCTGGAGCCGCACGACCGGCCCTTCCTCAGCACCGAAGTCGCGCCACGAGGAAGTGATCGAGGGCAGGCGGGCGCTCATGCTCTCGGGGAGAACAAGGTGGCCGTAGACGATCGACAGGTCGGAGAGGAGCGAGCCGACCCGCGCGGCGAGCGGCTCACGGCCCTCGTCGCAGAGGTCGTCCGGGCACAGGTGCGTCTGCGACTCCATGACGCGGAGCCGGTAGCCGCCTCCGAGCAGCGTGAAGAGGTTGTCCGGATGGTCGAGATAGAGGGGGAGGTCGTCCGTCTCGGGCCGGAGGCCCGTGAGGATCGCCGGCACGGCGCCGGTCGTCCACTCGTGCGCGGTCGTCGCGTTCCGATACCAGGTCGCGTCCTCCGCGAGGCGCGCGAAACTCGGGTAGCGCTCGCGGTCGATCTCCCCCTCGGCGTCCATGAGGGAGACGGTGGGGAGCTCGTCGAGGACGACCATGACGACCGGGGCGCTCGACGGCACCTCGGCGAGCCGCGGCTCCGGGGTCCCGTCGAGGACGAGACGGGAGACCGGGGACTCGAGCAGGAAGAGCCCGGCGAAGACGAGCGGAGCCGCGGCGAGCACGGTGAGGAGCATCCGAGCCGGACGCGCGTAGGCGTAGAGCACGGCCGCTGCCGCGCCGGCTGCCGCGGCGGCGCCGAGGACGACGGCCGAGCCCGCCAAGGGGAGCGCCTGCATGACGAGGACGCCGACGAGGAATCCCACGAAGAGCAGGTGAGCAGCCGTGGCGGCGCGCCCGTCCGCGAGCCCGGCGAGCGCCTCCACCCCGAGCAGGAGGAGCGGCGGGAGGACGACCAGGCCGACGGCGAAGAGGACGATGTCCCAGCGCGTCGAGCCGCGGACGGCGAAGAACTCGGCGTTCCGCGACAGGAGGTCGAAGAGCGGCTGGGCGACCGCGAGGGCGGAGAGCCCGGCGAGGTGGAGACCGGCGGCCCGGAACGACCCCGGCGGGTCAGGCGGGCGGGGTCGCACGGTAGAGGATGCGGGTCCCGGACGGCAGCGGCTCGCGCCGCTCGATCGTCCAGCGCTCCCCGAGCGCGCGCTCGAAGGCCTCGGTCTCGTAGTCGGGGTTGGCGCCCGGCCCCTTGCGGTCGAGGAGCCGCCGCACCATCGGGTCCTCGCGCGTCGGGAACTCGATCACGAGCGCCGTGCCGAGCTCTGCCAGCCAGTCGAGGAAGTCGCGCACGGGCACGTTGCTCGAGAGCGCGACGTGGTGGACGAGCGCGAGCGCGAGCGTCAGGTCCGGGCGCCCGCGCTCGGCGAGCGGGCGCCGCTCCTCGCCGCGCCACCCGAGGCCGGGGGAGGGGTCGGCGAGGTTCCCCACCAGGGGCAGGATCGTCTCGGAGCCCTCGTCCGCGAGCGCGCGGTAGAGCGCCTCGACGACCGCGGCGTCGGCGTCCACCGCCAACGTGTAGTCGGCCTGCTGCGCGGCCACGCGCGTGTAGCGGCCGTCGTTGCAGCCGAGGTCCCAGAGAAGCCGCCACCGCCGTACGCCCGCCGCGTCCCGGACGAATGCCTCCTTCGCGGCAGCGTCCGCGTCGTCGTAGGGATTCTCCTCGCCGTAGCCCGACCAGGCGGTGCGGCCCGGCTCCCACTCGAGCCCGTGCACGAGCTTCCGCAGCTTGCGGGCGTTCGCGCGGATCAGCTCCGCATGGAAGCCGGCCTGGCGGAGCTCGCGCTTCACGTCCCGCTCCGCGTAGTGCCCCTCGAGCCGCGCGTGGAGGATCACGTGCGCGAGCACCCCGCGGCGGAAGCGGTCGCGGAAGCCGATCAGGCGGCGCATCTCGCGAGGCTCGATCCCCTCGAGGGAGCCGCGGAGCCAGGGCTGGAACGGCACGCCCTTGTAGGCCTGGAGAAAGAGCGGATAGAGGACGAGCATGCAGAACTGGCGGTACCCGGCCCACGCCTCTCCCTCCCGCAGGCGCTCGAACGAGCCGACGTCCACGAAGACCGGGCGTGTCCCGCGCCACTGCACGTTATAGGGCGTCCCGTCCTTGAGGACGAGCTCCTCGTCGAGCGCGGCGAGCAGCAGGTCGAGCTCGAGGAGCGCCGCGTCCCGCAGCATCCCGAACGGCCACTCGTAGGGATACGAGACGACGGGGACGCGCTCGTGGCGCAGGACGGCGGCCACGCGCCCGCCGGAGAGCTCGGCCGGAAGGCCGTTCGGGGCGGCCGCACGCTCGGTGGCGACGAGCCGGCCGTCGGCGACCGCCGAGCGGAAGAGCTCGGTTGCCTCGAGCGCCTCCCAGTCCGCGAGCCCGCGCTCGGAGAGCGCGCGGAGGACCGCGTCACCGGCGTAGAAGACGCGGCTGTCCGGGTCGCGGAACGAGCCTCGCTCGACCCGGGTCGCGTCCTCCGTTACCGGTCGTCCTTCTTCCGGATGCGCAGGAAGCCGAGGAACCGGCGCCAGTAGAGCTTCCCCATGACCGCGGCTGCGGCGGCGCCGCCGACGATGGCCTGGAGGATCAGGGAGCCGGAACCGGGATCCAGGTATGCGAGCAGACCGCCCATGTGTCGGAGTGGAGAATACCTGGCCGGGCGGCAAGCGACGCCGGTCCGAGCTGTGACGGCTGCTTCTGGCCTCTAGACGATTTGCGCGCGGAGCAGAGGGCGGGCGTCGTGTTCACGCTCGACGCGAAAGGATGAGCACGTGACGTCAGGAGATCACTCGGCAGTCGGTTTCGGCACGCTCCTGCTCGCCGACATCTCCGGTTACACAGCCTTCCTCCAGAGGGTCGCGGGAGCGCACGCCGCCGACATGGCCGACGTGCGCGCCGGTTAGCCGACGCCGGTGGGATCGCGCTCGACCGCCTCGTGCAGGTAGAGGGCGCGGACCTCACGGGCGATGACGTTCCAGATTCGCGCGGACCGGGTGCCCTCGGGGCCACGGGCCACGCGCGCGGTCGAGACGACGGCATAGCGCTCGTCGTCACTTCTGACGACGACGCTGAACTCTTCCTCGGGCCGTGCACGCTCGTACATGTCGGCGTCGACGACGCCGATGATGACGGCACGGTCGTCCACGATCCCGTAGGTTTCGGTCAGGCGGAGCAGGAGCTCCTCGCCAACGAGCTGGCCGCGTGCGGCGTCGAGGACTTGCGGGCGAAGCTCAACGGCCGGGAGGACGTTTGCCTGAGCGCCGAGACGATCGACGATGTCTGGGACGAGCTCCTCGAGCTCGACAAGGGAAGTCCGCCCGAGCGGGACGAGGAAGACGTCCCCTCCGACGGTCGCCTTCGCAAGGACTTCCTCGGACTTGCTGCCCTCGTCCGGGGTTGAGTGCTCGCCTAGGACGTTCGCGACGACCCAGAGGAGGAGGACCAGGAGAGGCAGGAGCACCCTCAGCGCACGCAGGACCGGAACGCGCCCACGCTGCTCAGCCGGTGGCGATGCTTCGCTCCCCGGAGCGGAGGCCGAGGCTTCTACGCCGGTCGCGGCGACAAGGCTCTCCCCCTCTCTTCCGGGGACCGACCGGGCGAGCTCGGCGATCTCGCGGAGCGCGTCCGCGTCGCCGGCGAGTCGCGCCGGCTCGACCGCGTTCCAGAGGAGGACGAGGGCTTCGTCCGTTCGCCCGGCGTCGAGCGCCTTCCTCGCGCGGATGATGTCCGTGGCCATTCCGCTGTGATCGGAGTCCCGCGCGCCTAGCTTGAGCGGGCGCGCCTTTCAGACGAGTGGGCGAGTGCGTCGAGTAGGCCTCGATCACGACGTTGCTCGCTGACGTCGTCGAGCTCCGGCTGCGGCACGAGAGCGTCAGTCGCGAGGAGGGTACGCACGCCCTGGCTCGCAGGTGGGGCGGGCTATCCTGGTCGGGTGGCACTTGAGCGCTTGCGCGGCCGGCTGCCGTTGATCGTGTTCTTCCTCTTGGCGCTCGTCTGTCTCGGCGTATTCGGCTTCGCCTGTGCGTGTCTCAGCGATCAGCCGGCGCTTGCGCTCGAGCGCGCGCTGCAGGGCCCGGCGATGCCCGCTCTGGTCGAGCTCTGGCCGGTCGTGATCCTCGGGCTGCTGGCGCCGGCGCTCGCGCTGATCGTCCGGGAAGTCCTGGCGCGCGGCCGCGCCTCACCGGCGCAGCTTCAGCGTTTCCTCTTCTGAGTCCTTGGCTCGGCCGCCGCGTGCGGTCGTAACGTCCAACGCGACTCGGAAGGAGCACTCGTGGCGCGAACGCCGCCAGATCAGACCCAAGCGAACCGTCGGCAGACCCGACTCGTGCTCCCCGCGGGCCTCGTCGGCCTGGGGGTGATCGCCGTAGCAGTGGCGCTTGGCGCGCTCGGCGGCGGGGATGATGGCACGCCGAGCCAGAGGCCGTACCGCGGCAGTGAGCCGCCGGTCAGGTTCGAGCTGCCGGCGTTCGAGCTCGCGAGCTACCGCGGCGGGCGCGTGTCGAGCGATGAGCTGCGCGGGCGGGTCGTGCTGTTGACTTTGCTCGATTCGCAGTGCACGGAGGCCTGCCCGATCCTCGCCTCAGTCATCGCCGGCGCGGTCGACCGGCTGACTTCGGAGGAACGCGCGCAGATGCGCGCCCTCGCCGTGACGGTTGATCCGGCGGAGGACACGCCGGCGAGCGTCCGGCGCTTCCTCCAAGCACGGCGGGCCGAGGGACGGCTCGACTACCTGCTCGGCTCGGAACGCGAGTTGCGGCCGCTCTGGGACGCGCTGCAGGTGCTGCCTTCGCTCGATACCGGGCGCGACAGCCTGCACTCGGCGCCGCTTCGGATCTACAGCCGCGAGGGAATCTGGGTGACCACGTTGCACGCGGGCGCCGACTTGAGCGAGGAGAACCTGCTACACGACATTCGGGTGGTGCTCCGTGCGCTACCAGACGACGAGGTGACGGGATGAGACGAGGGAGCAAGGTTAAGCAGGCACGTCGCCAGGCGGCTCGCCCGAAGCCCGAGGCACGTCTGCCGCGCGGGCTGGTGCTCATGGCGGTGCTGGGCCTGATCGGCGTGCTTGCCGCGGCGGCCCTGCTTTGGCGCTCGAGCGGGGACGAGACGGCCTTTCGGTCGCTCGCGCCGGAGGACCCCGGCCCGGTGCACGTGCACGGACTCGGTGTGAACCCAGCCGACGGGACGCTCTTCATCGCCACCCATACGGGGCTCTATCGCGTCGAGGAAGGCGAGCGAAAGGCCGAACGCGTCGGCGAGCTCTACCAGGACACGATGGGCTTCACGATCGTGGGCCCAAACCGCTTCCTCGGCTCCGGCCACCCGGACATCAACGAGGCCCGAAAGGAGAACCTGCCGCCGCACTTGGGGCTGATCGAGTCGACCGACGCCGGCGAGAGCTGGGAGAACGTATCTCTTCTCGGCGAGGCCGACTTCCACGTACTCCGCTTCGCGGGCGAGCGCGTCTACGGCTACGATTCCTCCAACGACCGGCTGCTCGTCAGCGCCGACCGTGGCCGACGTTGGACCGAGCTGAGGAAGCCCGGCCCGCTCGTCGACCTCGCCGTCGACCCTGGCAACGCGCGCCGCATCGTAGCCACGAGCGCCGGCGGGCTCGAGGAGGGCTTGTTCGAGTCTCTCGACGGCGGCGTAAGCTGGGCGCGTGTCAGCGAGGCCGTCGGACTACTCGCGTGGCCCACGCGCGAGCAGCTCTACCTGATCGCGGGCGGCGGGCAAGTGTTCAGAAGCCGCGACGGCGGCCACAGCTTGGAGCACCTGGGCGAGATCGGCGGCCAGCCGGGCGCGCTCCTCGCGCAGGAGGCCGACGAGCTCTACGTCGCCCTCCACGACGGCACGATCAAGCGTTCCGCCGACGGTGCGACGTGGGCCGTGCGCTCGACGCCGTAGCCACCGGTCGTCCCGAGGGCAGAAAGGAGAGGTCAGCCAGCGAGGCGTTCGAGGCAGCTGGGCAGAGCGAGCGGGACTTGTCGCGCGTATGGCGGGCGATGTACGCCTCGACTGGCTCCCAGGAGTCGTCCTCATCGTCTAGGCGCTTGCAGCGCACTCAGATGGTGACGAGCTCGCTTGACAGGTCCGCCCCGCTGGCTTCCCGATGCGTGCGCTCAAGGTTCCCGCCGATCGATGACTTCGCGGCGACGGCGAGGTCTACACGGCAACAGCGACGCGGAGGTGAGACGTGGGAGCAATACACGTGCACGAGTTCATGAGCCTCGACGGCGTGATCGACGCGCCGACGTGGACGTTCGACTACGGCTTCCACCCCCGGATGGGAGAGGCCATCGGGGCGTTCACCGAACGTTGCCGCGGCATCCTGCTCGGGCGTACGACCTACGAGGCGTTCGAGCCGTCGTGGTCGACGCGGACCGTGGAGGACGATCCGGGGGCGCCGTTCTTCAACGACACCACCAAGTACGTCGTCTCCGGGACGCTCACCGACGCGGCGTGGAGGAACTCGGAGATCGTCGGGCCCTACGACCGCGACGCCATCGGCAGCCTGAAGCAGCGGGTCGACGGCGACCTCTACGTCAGCGGCAGCGGCACGCTGGTCCGAGCGATGCTCGCGGACGGCGTGGTCGACGAGCTGCATCTGTTCGTCTATCCGCTGACCCGTGGGTCCGGCCCGCGGCTTTTCCCCGAGGAAGCCGCGCCCGGCAACCTGTCGCT
>JBOHAK010000287.1:0-15697 GCA_050697795.1 Gaiellaceae bacterium | reverse complement strand
GGCCTCGCCTGGCTCCGGCTGCGCGGGCGCATGCAGGCGTTCCGCCACCTTCCCGCCTGGGTCGACGCCGAGGCCGCGGGCGGGCCGGCCGAGCGGCCCGACTTCGTCCGCCCCGCCCGACGGCGCTGGCTCGAGCACCAGCTCGACCCGCTCGTCGGGGTCGGGTCGTACTCCTTCGACGCGGACGCCCTCTGCGCCGCCTACCACGGCGTCCACGTCCGCCGTCCGCTCGCGGACGTCGACCTCTGGGAGTTCGTCCTCACGCTCCCTGCGGAGATCAAGTTCCCGAACGCCTTGCCGAAGAGCCTCCTCCGCGAGAGCGTCCGCGGCCGGCTCCCGGACGCGATCCTCGACCGGGAGGACAAGACCTTCTTCGACGACTTCGCGCTGCGGACGGCCGACTACGACGGCCTCCGGCGCTGGATCCTCGAGACGGACGTGCAGCTCGCGGGCGTCGACTACGCCCTCCTCCGGCAGCGGATCGAGGCCCGTGACATGCACGTCGTCGAGCTCCTGTGGGCCTACGACCTGGCGCGGGCGCAGGCCTTCCTGGGCCTCTGGGCGTGAGCGTCACTCGCCTTCGGCTCGCTCCCGTGGGGGAAACCATGTTTCCCCCACGTGCCCCCTTCTTTGATCCAGTGAGGGAACCTCCCGGTTCCCTCACACACCCTCCCCACGCTCATAGGCCAAAGGCCGGCCTATGAGCGGCACCTGCTACGGGTTCGAGGTGCGCTCCGAGCTGCCGCTCGCCTACCTGCGCGGCGGGACCGGCGATCCGCTCGAGATCCGCGCCCCGGCTCCCGAGGGCGAAGCGCCGGACGACGTGCTGCTCATCGAATGGCAGGCGGGCCCGGAGCGGCCGCTCGAGGCGAGGCTCTGGTCGGACGGCCGCCGCTTCCGGCTCTGGATCGGCGACGGCGGCTGGTTCGCCGTCGACCCCGCCGAGCCGTGGATCGAGGTGCCGGCCGACGGCGGCATCCGGCGGGAGGAGCGCCTCTGGGGCATCCCCGCCCTGCTCTGCTTCCTGGCGCGCGGCGACCTGCCGTTGCACGCGGCCGCGTGCGAGGTGGACGGAGGCGCCGTCGTCCTGGCGGCGCCGCGCACCTACGGGAAGACGACGATGGCGGCCGCCTTCCACCGGGCTGGGCACCGCGTGCTCAGCGAGGACACCGCCTGCGTCCGGCTCGGCCCGGATGCCGCAGTGATCCCCGGGCCCGCGATGCTGCGCGTCCGCCACGACGTCGCCCGCCGGCTCGACCTGCCCGCTGCCCGCCTGGTCGGCGAGGACCCCGACCGCGTCCACTACGCGCTCGAGAGCCCGGGCGATTGCGAGCCCGTGCCGCTCCGCGCCGTCGTCTTCCTCGACGAGGGCGACGCCGCCGTCCTCGAGCCGGTCGAGCCGCCGGAGGCGCTCCGCGACCTCTGGGCGCTCAGCTTCCGGCTTCCCACCGAGGAGGACGTCGGCCGCTCCTTCGCGGCGGTCGCAGACCTCGCCGCGGCCGTGCCGGTCCTGCGCCTGCGCCGCCCACTCGCCCTCGACGCCCTCGCGGAGCACGTCGCCCTGGTGGCGGCCGGTGTCTGACTCCCGCCTCTCGCTCCGGGCGAAGACGGGGCTCGCGGTGCGCATCTGGGTGCTGCTCGCCCGGGTCGTCGTCGGCCTCCGCCGCGAGCCGCTGCCCGCGCTCGTGGCCCGCCTCGGCCGCGCATCGTCCGAGCCGGGAGAGCGGCTCGCACCCGACCGCCTCAGCCGCGCCGTCGACCGGAGCCTGCGCGTCGGCGGACGCCGCCCGCGCTGCCTCGTCAACGCGCTCGTCCTCTACCGGCTGCTCCGCGAGCAGGGGGACGACGCGGAGCTCGTCGTCGGCCTGCCCGCCCGGCCGGTCGACAAGGACGCCCACGCCTGGGTCGAGCTGGGAGGCGTCGACGTCGGGCCGCCGCCGGGCCGGAGCGGCTACGAGGAGCTCGCCCGCTTCCGCTAGGAGCGGGCCGAGGCGCTAGCCGCCGCGCTCGTGCTCGGACTGCCGGACGAACGCGTTCCGGACGGCGCGCAGCGAGCGGCTCGCCTTGCGCCGCCAGCCCTCGTCACCCTCCGGCGAGAGGTCGACGCGGAGCTGATCGAGCATCACGCGGACGGCGAGGCCCCGGGGGAGGGCCGTGTACCAGCCGACCCAGCGCGCCACGTGGCGCTCGAGCACGGTGCGCTCGCTCAGCGCGGCGAGGTTGCGGGCCCAGCCGCGCTGAGCCCGCGGGGGGCGCCCGTCGAGGAAGAGCCCCTCGGCGAGGGCGAGGGTCGCCCGCCACAGCTTCTCGATCCCCCAGGCGCGCGCCAGCCGGTCGACCTCCGCCGGGTCGGCCTCGGCGGCGAGGAGCCCGACGTCCAGTAGATCGCGCGCCCGCTCGAGGGGACCGTGCATCCAGGCGTGGGCGGCGACGAGGAGGGCGTGGCGCTCGGGGGCGGGCGCGAGGAGCCCGTCGACCCCGCCGGCACTCGGCCGGGCGTCTTCGAACAGCTGGGCGACCGGCGGCGGCTCGAGCCAGCGGGGCCAGTTGGCATGCTCGTGGACCTCGACCTCCATGGGCAGGCCGGGCCAAGCGAGCGGGCGTAGATGCGGGGCCTCCGCGTAGTGCTCGGGGTCGCCGACCTCCGCGAACCCGGCCGCGACGAGCGCCCGCTGGGCCGCGGCGGCATCGGGCGCGAAGAGGTCGAGGTCGCGGTAGATGCGGAGCGAGGCGTCCGGATAGAGGGCGGCGAGCTCGGGCCCCTTGACGACGAGGAGCGGCCCGTCCACGGCCGCCCTCGCGCGCTGGAGGTGGACGGGCGCCGCGAGCGCGAACGCGGCGCCGAGCCGCTCGGACTCGGCGAGCTCCTCGGGCACCGGGCGGCCGAGCTCCCGCAGGCGGCGCGCCGCGAGCGGCTCCAAACGGTGGAGCGTCAGCTTCGCCCCCGGCCCGGCGCGCTCGACGAGGCGGTCCACGCCGCTGAAGAGCGCGGTCCGGGCGGCGGAGGCGGAGGGGTCGGATGGCACGATTGACACTCTTCTAGGAGTGCTATAGAAGTGTATTGGAGGTGAGCGCCTTCACAAGAGCCGGGGAGAGGGCGCACGCCGTCCGCGCCACGCCCGCGTGGGTCTGGGCTCGCCGTGCGGCGATTCTCACAGGCGGTCTCTTTCTCTTCGTCGGAGCGCTCCAGCTCATGAAGACGGGGGCGGCTGCCCTCGACATCCTCCAGCCGGGGAGCATTCTCGTCGAGAACGCCGCCTCGACGCTCGGCCTGGGCTGGCTCGGCGCCGTCGTGATGCTCTCCGGCTCACCGATGGCCGCCACCTCGCTGACGCTCGTCGCCGCGGGTGAGGAGCGGCGCAGCGGGCTCAGCGAGATCGAGGGCTTCACGATGGTGATGGGGTCGCGCCTGGGCGCGTCGTTCGTCGTCCTGCTCGTCGCGGTCGTCTACGCCCTCCGCGCCGGCCGGGGCCACCGGCGCGCCCCGGTCGGAACGGCCGTGCTGGCGCTCACCGCGACGGCGGTCGTCTACGTCCCCGCCACCGCGCTCGGCGCCGCGCTGCTCTCGTGGGGCCCGTTCGCATCGCTCGAGCTCGGCTTTCCCTCCGCCTTCGTCGACCTCATCGACCTCGCGTATGGGAGGCTGACGGAGCTCGCCGAGGATCTCCCGGCCGCGGCCGTCTTCCTCGCGGGCCTCGGGATCCTGCTCGTCGCGTTCAAGCTCATCGACCTCGCGCTCCCGGCGCTGGACGACGCCGCCGTCGCGCGCCGGCCCGCCTGGCTGCGCCGGACCTGGCCGATGTTCGCGCTCGGGGCAGGAATCGGGCTCGTGACGATGTCGGTCTCCGTCTCGCTCTCATTGCTCGTCCCGCTCGTGGCCAAGAAGGTCGTCCGGCGCGAGTTCATCCTGCCGTACATCATGGGCGCGAACGTCACGACGCTCGGTGACACGCTGCTCGCCGCCTTCGCGCTCGACTCCCCGGCGGCCGTCCGCGTCCTCCTCGCCGCCTTGCTCGCCGTGACGGCGGTCAGCCTGGCCATCCTCGCCTTCGTCTACCGCCCCGTCTGGGGCGTCCTCTGGGACGTCCAGACGGCCGTCACGGCGAGCCGCGCGCGCCTCGGGCTCTTCACCGGCGGTGTCCTGCTCCTCCCCCTGCTGGCGATCGCCGCCGCGGCGCTTCCGGGATAGCGGGACCGGGGAGGCAGGGTCCTAGCCGAAAGTCCAGCGTCCCGGGAGAAAACTCCGGGACAGGCCGTCCATTCGTTCATTGTCCGGAAACCCCACGGCTTGTAGCGTCGGATTGCCCGGGGCGCGTTCGGGAGAGACGAGTCCCCGGGTTGCGAGACACGGACCACTAGGGAGTGGAGATGCGGCAAGTTGCGCGGCCCAACGAACACGGGGGAACCCCGTAGATGAGCGTGGTCGAGCCTGCGGTCAGCCCGAAGGCTCTCAACGAGTTCCCCGTCGCAGTCGACCAGCGCACCCTCCACATCCTGGAGCGGCGGCGGGCCGCCTCGACCCACATGCGCCGCGGCTGGCTCGTGCGCCGTGCGCTGGCCGCGGCCGACCTCGTCGGCCTGACGATCGCGTTCCTGGCAGCGAGCGTGATCTTCGACATGCCGGCCCGCTCGGACACCGTCAAGCCCGAGATCGAGCTGCTGTTCTTTCTCCTGAGCCTGCCCGCCTGGCTCGTCGTCGCGAAGCTGTACGGGCTCTACGACCTCGACGAGGAGCGCACCGACCACTCGACGACGGACGACCTCGTGCCCGTGCTGCACCTGGTCACCGTCGGGAGCTGGCTCTTCTTCGCGTTCACGTCCGTCACCCGGACCGCGGACACGGGCCTGCCCCGGCTGTTCGGCTTCTGGCTGCTCGCGATCGTCTTCATCACCGCCGGACGGGCGGTCGCACGAACGCTCGCGCGGCGGAACCTCGCCTACCTCCAGAACACGATCATCGTCGGGGCCGGCGACGTGGGACAGCTCGTCGCGAAGAAGCTGCGGCAGCACCCCGAGTACGGCCTCAACCTGGTCGGCTTCGTGGACGCCCGGCCCAAGGAGCGGCCCGCGAGCCTGAACGACCTGGCCCTCCTCGGCGGGCCCGAGCAGCTCCCGCAGCTCGTGCAGATTCTCGACGTCGAGCGGGTGATCGTCGCCTTCTCGAACGACTCCCACGAGGAGATGCTCGATCTCATCCGCTCGCTCAAGGACCTGGACATCCAGATCGACCTCGTCCCTCGCTTCTTCGAGGTGATCGGGACGAACATCGGCATCCATACCGCCGAGGGCCTGCCGCTCATCGGCCTGCCCGCGCTGCGGCTCTCCCACTCGTCCGTCCTGGTGAAGCGCGGGATGGACCTCCTGCTGTCGGCGCTCGGGCTCGTGCTCCTCGCCCCGCTCTTCGCCGTCGTGGCGGTCTGGATCAAGGTCGACTCGAAGGGGCCCGTGTTCTTCCGCCAGCTGCGCATGGGCTGCGGCGAGCAGACCTTCGAGATCTTCAAGTTCCGCACGATGGCGATGGACGCGGACGAGCGGAAGCACGAGTACGCGGTCCTCAACAAGCACAACTGCGACGAGGGCGACGCGCGCATGTTCAAGATCCCCGACGACCCGCGCGTGACCCGCGTGGGCGCCTGGCTCCGGCGCCTCTCGATCGACGAGCTGCCCCAGCTCCTCAACGTGCTCAAGGGCGAGATGAGCCTCGTCGGCCCGCGCCCGCTCATCCTCGAGGAGGATCAGCACGTCGTCGACTGGCGGCGTAACCGGCTCAACTTGAAGCCCGGGATCACCGGCCTCTGGCAGGTGCTGGGGCGCGACGACATCCCGTTCGAGGAGATGGTGCGGCTCGACTACGTCTACGTGACCACGTGGTCGATGCTCAACGACCTCAAGCTGATCCTCCGGACGCTGCCCGCCATGTGCCGCGCCCGCGTGTCGTACTGACGACTTCGTCGTCGGCCGGGCCAGAGGATCCAACCGCTACGCTCGCCCGTGTGCCCACAGTGACCGTCGTCATCCCCGCGTACAACGCAGAGCGAACGCTCGGCCGCGTGCTCGACGCGCTGGCCGCGCAGGAGCAGGCCGTGGACGAGGTGATCGTGGTCGACGACGGCTCGACGGATGGGACGGCCGCCCTGGCGGCCGGGCGCGGCGCAGCGGTCGTCCACACCGACGGCGGCGGGTTCGCCGGCGCCGCCCGCAACCGGGGCTGGGACGAGGCGACCGGCGACGTCGTCGTCTTCCTCGACTCGGACGCGATCCCGGAGCCGGGCTGGGGCGCCGGCCTTCGACGCGCGCTCGCGGAGTTCCCCGGGGCGATCGTCGGCTGCGCCCGCACCTTTCGCGGGAAGACGCCCTGGGGGTGGGTCGCACACCTCCAGAGCGAGACGCCGTACCTCCCTCGGGGCGAGCCGCGGCGCGTCGCCTTCGTCTCCTCCTACTGCATGGCCCTGCCCCGCGGGGCGTCGCTCCGCTGGGACGCCAGCTACGGCGGAGAGGACGGCATCTTCTGCGCCGACGCGCTCGCCGCCGGACTGGAGCTCGTCTTCGATCCGCGCTTCCGGGCGTTTCACGACCACGACCGCTCGACGTTCGGCGCGCTCCGGGGGCAGCAGCGGCGGCTCGCGTACGGCCTCGCCCGGATCGGCCCCGTCCAGCGCGAGGGCCTGCACAAGCGGGTGCTCTCGCGCGTCCCGCTTCACTACTTCGCGCTCGTCCGCCTGCTCCCCATCTACCGGCGGATCAGGCGGTCGCCCGAGCTCCGCGGCCCCTTCCTGCGCAACGTGCCGCGCCTCGTGGCGGCCGAGTGGACGCTCGGGGCCAGCGCGGCGCGGTACGCCCTCAGGCGGCCGCCGCTTCGCGGTCAGGGAGGCGGAGGCTTCCGCTGAGCGCTCCGGGCGTCCAGGCACACGCCCGGGCCGCCGGGAGGGTCGTCCTCGAAGAGACCGCAGTCGGGCGGCTCGGCTTCGGGACGATGCAGCTCACCGGGCCCGGGGTCTGGGGGGCGCCGCCCGACCGCGGCGCGGCGGTGCGGCTCCTGCGGCGGGCGGTCGACCTCGGCGTCGAGTTCTTCGACACAGCCGACGCATACGGGCCGAACGAGAGCGAGCTCCTGCTCGCCGACGCGCTCCATCCGTACAGGGACCTCGTCGTCGCCACGAAGGGCGGGCTGCGCCGCCACGGCCCTAGGCGCTGGAGCAAGGACGGCCGGCCGGCCCACCTGAAGGCCGCGTGCGAGGAGAGCCTCCGCCGGCTGCGCGTCGACTGCATCGAGCTGTACCAGCTCCACGCTGTCGACCCGGCCGTGCCCCTCGAGGAGTCCCTCGGCGCACTCGCCGAGCTGCGCGCGGCGGGCAAGATCCGCCGGATCGGGATCTGCAACGTCACCCCCGAGGAGCTCGAGCGCGCGCTGGCGGTCGTTCCCGTCGTCTCCGTGCAGAACCGCTTCAGCGTCGCCGACCGCTCGGCGGCCGCCGTGCTCGACCGCTGCGAGTCGCGGGGGATCGCATTCGTCGCCTGGGCGCCGCTGGCCAAGGGCTACCTCACGCGGCGGGCCGGGAGGCTCGGCCGGGCCGCCGGGGCCAGGAGCGCGACACCGGGACAGCTCGCGCTCGCCTGGGTGCTGGGGCGCTCCCCGGTCACGATCCCGATCCCGGGAACGAGCTCGCCGGGGCACCTCGAGGAGAACGTCGGCGCGGCGGGCGTCCGGCTGGACGCCGACGAGGTCGCCGCGCTCGCGAGGCCGCTCCCGGGCTACGAGGCGCGTGCGCTGGTACGCCGGCTGCGCGTGCGGGCGGGACGAGTGAAGTCCGCCGTGCGGGGGCTCCACGCGTGATCGCGACGATGGACGTCCGCACCGCCCGGTCCGGCGAGGAGGTCGAGGCCCTCCGGACGGTCTGGGACGGGTTCGAGCGCGACGTCGTAAACGCCGACGTCGACTACCACCTGATGGTAGTGGAGCGCCGAACCGAGGCGCTCCGCCCGCACGTCCTGCTGCTCGAGCAGGACGGCGTCCCGTCGACGCTCGTGGTCGGCCGCGTCGAGGACATCCGCCTCCCGGTGAGGCTCGGGTACAAGACAGTGAGCAGGCCGCGCGTCCGCGCCCTCACGGTGAGCTACGGCGGCGTGCTCGGACGGGGAGACGAGGAGGCGGCCGCCGCCGTCACGGCCGAGATTGTCGCCGCCCTCCGCCGCGGCGAGGCCGACGTCGCGCGCCTCCGCAACCTGAAGGTGGGCTCGCCTCTCCACCACGCGGCCCGGTCGAGCGCGGGCATCCTCACCAAGGACCACCTGACGCGGCCGGCCCTGCACTGGCGCGCGCGGCTCGACGGCTCTTTCGAGGACTACCTCGGCCGCCGCTCCTCGAAGACCCGCGCGAACCTCCGGCGCTACGGCCGCAAGTTCGAGGCCGTGTTTCCGGACGGGATCGAGCTGCGGACCTTCCGTGACCCGGCCGACCTCGACCGCCTGCTGGACGACACGAAGGCCGTGTACGGGGGCACCTACCAGAGCGCTCTGGGCGTCGGATTCTCCGACTCGGGAATCGAGCGAGAGGTAACCACGCTCACCCTCTCACGCGACTGGTTTCGCGGGTTCGTCCTCTACGTGGACGGCGCGCCCTGCGCGTTCTGGCACGGGATCCGCTACGGTCGCGTGTTCTCGACCGGCCCCACTGGCTACGATCCCGCCTTCGGGACCCACCGCGTGGGCACGTACCTGCTCGGGCGGATGGTGGAGGAGCTCAGCCGGGATGAAGGCCTCGAATGGATCGACTTCGGATTCGGCGACGCCGAGTACAAGCAGCACTTCGGTGACGAGTCCTGGCTCGAGGAGGACGTTCTCGTGTGGGCGCGGCGACCGAGGACGATCCGGCTGAACGCGACGAGGACGCTTCTCCTCGCAGCCGACCGCTCCGCACGGTCGCTCCTGCGGCGCCGCCGGCTGCTCGGCAGGGCGCGTCGCCTGTGGCGGACCCGCGCGACGGGAGGCGGGTCGTGACGAGCCGCGTGCCGCGCGCCGTGAAGGTGACCATCGCCGTGATCGCCGGGGCGCTCGCCCTGCTCGTGGTCGCGGTGCTCGCCAGCGCGGCACTCGACCGGCCGTCGAAGACGATCTCGAGCGAGGTGACGGTCGAGGCTTCGCGGGAGACGGTGTGGCGCATCCTCACGGACTTCGAGGGCTATGCGCGCTGGAACCCGCTCATGACCACCGCCGAGGGCGATGCGCGCCTCGGTGCCCATATCCAGGTCGATCTCCGGCCCCCGGGCAGCGACACGCAGGAGGTCTCGCCCGAGATCACGATTCTCAGGCCGAACCGGAAGCTCGCGTGGATGTCGCGCCAGCTCGTCCCGGGCCTGGCGGACCGGGAGTACGAGGTGATCCTCGAGCCGCTGGGCGACGAGCGCGTCCGCGTCGTGATGCACAAGCGCTTCGAGGGCATCCTGATCCCCATGACCTCCACCGCGGAGGAGCAGGTCGGGCTCGACCTCATGGCGGAAGCGCTCAAGAAGCGCGCCGAGGAGGCCACGCCCGGCACGACGATTCGGACGACCGAGAGCTGGGAGTGCGACCGGCCGCTCGACGACTACGGCGACCTGCCGATCATCGTCAAGTCCCGCATCGCCGACCAGGCTCGTCCCGCCGAGGCGGTCACCCTGAGCGGCCCGGACTGCGCGGGCGACGGAAACCCGGAGACCATCGACCTCGTCCTCGAGATCGAGGGCGACGGCGGCGACGTCGGGCCCACCTCCGACGCCGTCAGGATCAAGCTCGGGGCCCACGACATCGAGATCGAGGGCTACGCGGACTGCGGCGAGGCGCCCCCCGGGGTGCGCCAGAACGGGATCCACGTCATGCTCGGCTACCGCATCACGTTCGTCGGCTTTCGCATAGGCGACCCCGATGCGGGTGAGTGGACCTGCGAGGGGGCGAGCGGCGCGCTCGCGATCGAGGAACGGTCGGAGGACGACCCCGAGCCCGAAGACGTCGTCTGCGTCGGGTGCGCCATGGCCTCGGCCAACCGCGGCCTCTACATCGGCGACTCGATCCGCTCGGGCTCCCGCGACTCGATCTTCGTCTCCCCCCGCGACATCTTCGTCGAGCCGGGCGCAGAGGATCCCGTCACCACCGGTAACACATGGCGGGACCTCTAGCCGCCGGACGGGCCCCTGAGAACCCTTACTCGGGCAGGTGGTTCTCGACCGCGACCGGCGCGGGGTCGATGCCCGCGTCGTAGCGCGCGGTGTCGACTCCGGGGCCGCCGTTCAGGTTGCTCTCGGCCTCGCCGTCGACGGCGTCGAGGAAGTCGTCGCCGGCCCCCGCGATGAAGCCGTCGCTGCCGGCCCCTCCCTCGAGGGTGTCGTTGCCGTCGCCGCCCGACAGCGAGTCGATGCCGGCGCCGCCGAGCAGCAGGTCGGATCCGAGGCGGCCCTCGAGCACGTCGGCGCCGCCGCCGCCGTAGAGCTCGTCGCCGCCGTCGCCCCCGATCAACGTGTCGCCCTCGTCGCCCGCGTGGAGCAGGAGCCGTCCGACGAACCTCGCGCCGGCGCCCTGGGTGCCCTGGCCGGTGATCGAGTTCTTGCCCCCGGCCCCCAGGATCTCCAGGACCGCCGGGAGCGGCGAGAACGTCACGTCGACGTCCCCGTCCGCGTTCAGCGCGACCCCGTTCGTCCCGGCCGCGATCGCGTCGTCGCCCGGCGTGCCGAGGATGGTGACCGCATCCGTCGCGTCCCCGAGGTTGAGGGCGATCTCGATCTCCGGCGCGCCGGTCTCCCCGGTGGCGCCCGGTGCGAAGGCACCGCCGGTCTGGTCGATCGTCACCGTCTCGGACGAGCCGCCGGCGCCCGTGACCGTGATGGAATCGGTGTTCGCAGTCGTCGCCGCGCCGCACGGGCTCGGGACCGCCCCGAAGTGGATCTCGCCGCCCGCGACGACGAGGGTCGCCTGCCCGTTCGCCACGAGCGTCGCGGTGACCGCGCGCGTCGCGGCGTCGTACGTGCAGCCCGTCACGGGCGGCGGCGGCGGCGTCCCGTCGCCGAACACGGTCTCGACCGCCACCGGCGGTGGGTCGACGCCCGTGTCGACGTAGGCCGTGTCGTTCCCCGCTCCGCCGCTTAGCGAGGCGTCGGCCTCGTCGTCCTGCGCCAGGAAGGTGTCGTCGCCGTCGCTGCCGTTGAAGAGGTCGACGCCGGGGCCGCCGTCCATCGAGTCGCCGCCGCCCCCGCCGGTCATCGTGTCGTCGCCGGGGCCGCCCACGAGCTGATCCGGCGAGTCCTGGCCCTCGAGGACGTCGTTCCCGGCCCCTCCGTTCAGCGAGTCGATCGCGGCGCCCCCGCGGATCAGCGTCTCGTTGCCGTCGCCCCCGGTGGCGACCACCGGGCCGAGGAAGTTGAGCCCCGCGCCGCCCGTGCCGCGTGCGTCGAAGTGGTCGTTCCCGCCCAGGAGGTGGACCTCGAGCCTGAAGGTGCTCGGGGAGAAGGTGACGTCCACGTCGCCGTCGCTGCTCGTCGCGAAGCCGCTCTGCCCCGCGGCCGTGAAGTCGTCGCCCTCCGTCCCGTAGACGATCACCCGGTCGCTCGCGTCGCCGAGCTGAGTCGTGATCTCGATCTCGGGCGTGTTCGACTCCGGCGTCGCGCCCGGGCCGAAGAAGCCGCCGCGCTGGTCGAGGACGAGCGTCTCCGTCGTCCCCACCATGCCCCTGATCGAGATCGAGTCGGTGTTCGTCGCCGTGGCGTTGCCGCACGGCTGGGGCACCTCGCCCCACCAGATCTCGCCGTTCACGAGCACGAGGGTCGCAGTGGAGGCCGGCGTCATCGTGAGCGAGAGCGCCCTGGTCGTCCCGTCGAAGGAGCAGGACTCGGCCGGGCGGATGACGATCTCCGTCGCGACCGGAGTCGGGTCGAGGACGTCGACGTGGGCCGTGTCGAAGCCCGGCCCCCCGTTGATGCTCGGATCCGCCTCTTCGTCGTCCGTGAGGATCGTGTCGTCGCCGCCGCTGCCGGTGAAGGTGTCGAGGCCGGGCCCTCCCAGCAGCACGTCGTTCCCGTCGCCCGCGGCGAGGATGTCGTTCCCCTCCCCGCCGTCCAGCATGTCGGTGGCCTGCTCTCCGCGGAGCTCGTCGTTGCCGGGTCCTCCGTCGATCGAGTCGGGCTCGGAGCTGCCGCGCAGGAGCGACTCGTTCCCCGGCCCGCCCGTCAGCACGATCGGCCCCAGGAAGTGGAGGCCGGCGCCGCTCTCGCCGCGGCCGTTGAAGTAGTCGTCGCCCCCGAGGAGGTGCACCTCGAGCGCGAAGGCGCTGGGCGAGAAGGTGATGTCGACGTCGCCGTCGCTGCTCGTCGCAAAGCCGTTCTGCCCCGCGGCCATGTAGTCGGGGCCCTCCGTCCCGTAGACCACGACCCGGTCCGTCGCGTCGCCGAGCGATGTCGCGATCTCGATCTCCGGCGTGTTCGACTCCGCCGTCGCGCCCGGGCCGAAGAAGCCCTCGCGCTGGTCGAGCGTCAGCTGCTCGGTCGTGCCCGCGCTCCCGGCGATCGAGATCGAGTCCGTGTTCGTCGTCGTCGCGCCCCCGCACGGCACGGGCACCGCGCCGAAGCGCACCTGACCGCCGGCGACGTCGAGCACTGCCGTGCCGCCCGGTGTGATCGACGCACTCACCGCGCGTGTCACCGGGTTGTACGCGCAGGACTCCGCGTGGGCGAGCCCAGGCAGCGCGAGCGCCGCGACGCCGACCCCTGCGGCGATCAACGCTCCCCGCACCCGCCTAGGCGACATGACTACTGCGGGACGCGGTTCTCGACTGCCACCGGCGTCGGGTCGAGGGCCCCGTCGTAGAAGGCAGTGTCCGTGCCCGGCCCGCCGTTGAGCTGTGCGTCCGCCTCGGCGTCGGTCGCGTGGAAGACGTCGTCGCCGCTCGAGCCCGCGAAGGAGTCGGCTCCGGCGCCGCCGGTCAGCTCGTCGTTGCCGTCGTTTCCGGCCAGCGTGTCGTTGCCGCCGGCGCCCACGAGGACGTCGGCTCCCGAGCGGCCTGCGAGCACGTCGGCGCCCGCGCCGCCGTGGAGCACGTCGTTGCCGTCACCGCCGTCCACGGTGTCGCCCCCGTCGCCGGCGTAGAGCAGCAGCTGCCCGGCGAACCGTCCGCCGGCGCCCTGGCCGCCCTGACCGCTGATGGAGTTCGTACCCCCGCCGCCCCGGATCTCCAGGATCGCGGGGAGCGGCGCGAACGTCACGTCGACGTCCCCGTCCGCGTTGAGGGAAACGCCGTTCTGGCCGGCGGAGATCGCATCGTTGCCCGGCGTGCCGAGGATGACGATCTCGTCGGTCGCATCGGCGAGGCTGAGGGCGATCTCGATCTCCGGGGTGCCGGTCTCGCCCGTCGCCCCGGGTGCGAAGGCGCCGCCGGTCTGGTCGATCGTGACGTGCTCCTGCGACCCGGCGCCGGCGACGATCGTGATCGAGTCGGTGTTCGCCGTGGTGGCTGCGCCGCACGCGCCGCCCGCTCCGAAGTGGATCGCGCCTGCCCCGACGACGCTGAGCGTTCCCTGCGAGCCGGCCGTCATCTGCGCCGTCACGGACTTGCTGGCGGCGTCGTAGGAGCACGATCCCGCGGGCGGAGGAGGCGGAGGGGGCGGCGTGCTCGGGAACTTGTGCTCGACCGCGACGGGGTTCGGGTCGAGCCCGCCGTCGTAGTGGGCCGTGTCCGTCCCCTGTCCGCCGTTGATCGGGCCGTCCGCTTCCGCGTCGGCGGCGAGGACGACGTCGTCGCCCCCGCTCATCGCGAAGCTGTCGCTGCCCGGCCCTCCGGTGGCCGTGTCGGGGCCGTCCCCGGCGGTGATCACGTCGTCGCCCGACCCGGCGTCGATCTGGTCGGCGCTCTCCTGCGCCTCGATCCGGTCGTTGCCCAGGCCCCCGGTGATCACGTCCGGGTCGGAGCTGCCGCGCAGGAGGTCGTCGCCCTCGCCCCCTTCGATCACGACCGGGCCGAGGAAGTGGAGGCCGGCGCCGCCGGAGCCGCGCGCGTTCACGACGTCGTTGCCGTCGAGCGCGTAGATCTCCATCGGGAAAGCCCCCGGGGAGAAGGTCATGTCCAGGTCGCCGTCCGAGTTGAGGGAGACGCCGTTCTGCCCGGACGCGAACACGTCGTCCCCGGCCGTGAGGTAGAAGACGACCGTATCCGTCGCGTCGCCGAGCGACGTGTCGATCTCGATCTCGGGGATGTTGAACTCGGGGGTGGCACCCGGCCCGAGGAGGCCCGTGCGCTGGTCGAACGTCAAGCGCTCGGTCGTCCCCGCGGTCCCGGCGATCGAGATCGAGTCCGTGTTCGAGGTCGTCGCGCCCCCGCACGGCGTCGGCACGGCGCCGAAGCGGATCACGCCCCCGACCACGTCTACCACCGCGCTCCCTCCCGGCGTGATCGACGCGCTCACCGTGGCCGACCCCGGGTCGTAGACGCAGGACTCGGCGCGGGCCAGGGCCGGCAGCGCGAGCGCGAGGGCCGCGCAGAGGCCGCCGAGCACGAGCACGTGTCGCACGGAAGGACGGATGTGACGCCGCAAGGTCAAGTAGTGATCGGTGAACAGGAGGGGCCTTCAGGACGTTAGTGTGACCCAACCCCTGAATCAAGGGATTGGGGGTCACCGCGCCCAAGACCATCCGTCAGTCTAGGTCGGGGTTTCGGGGTGGCTAGAGATAGCCGAAGCGTGCAAGCGCGGGCTCCGCGGTGCGGTGGAGCGCGTCCACGATGCCCTTGCGGCGCAGCTGCCAGCGGCCCAGCGTGTCGGGTGGCCGCACGGCCGCCGCGGCGGCCTCCGCGTCCCCGTCGAGCCCGAAGAAGTCGTAGATGCGCCGCACCGTCTCCGCCGGCTCGGCGCAAAGATCCTCGAACCGGACGCGCAGGTAGCGTTCCCCGAGCCGCGTCTCGCCGTAGTCGGCGGCCGCCGAGTTGACCCGGCTCCAGACGGCGATCGACCGGACCGGCGTCTTCTCCTTCCGCAGGTCGTCGCCGAGCAGGGCGTCGCCGTGCTTCACGAGCTGGTTCTGGTTCTCGGAGAACGCCATATCCCGGCCGTCGCGCAGAAAGTGGAGGAAGCGCAGCGAGGGCATGGCGGCGTCGTAGAACGGCACGAGGTAGATGCTGCGCGGCTCCTTCCAGCCCCAGACCCGCGCCGACGGAGGGAGATCGCCCAGGTGCGCGCGGACGAGGGCGTCGAGATCGCCGCGCATGCGCGCCAGCAGCTCCGGCGGGGCGGGCTGCCCGCCTGCCTGCACGAACTCGTTGATCCAGCGGTCCGAGTACGCGCCGAAGGGGAGCGCGTCCTCGTAGGCGTTCAGGTCGGCCCCGGTGAACATGCCGCCCTCCCTCATCATGCGGGCGACGACGCGGGTGCCGGAGCCGCCGGTGGCGCCGATCGCATTCGGGCCGGGTACGCGCGCCTCGACCGCGAGCGGCTCCACGCCGGCGCCCGGGACGGAGGGGTAGGTGTCCGCGTGGCTGCTCATCCGAGGTCGGAGGATACCCGCCTACCTTCCCGGAGCAGACGGGGCCGACGGCCGGTAGGACGACGCCAGCATCCGCCGTAGGCCGCGCGCGTACGCACGCGAGCGCGGATCGAGCGCGAGCAGCATGCCGGCGGCGGTGCCGACTGCGAGCACGGCGGCGATCGCGAGCCCGGCGAGCGGCGGGATGGACTCGATCGCCGTCGCC
>JBOHAK010000286.1:0-5587 GCA_050697795.1 Gaiellaceae bacterium | reverse complement strand
CGTTGACGTCGGTCATGAATGCCGCTCTCACCGGACGACGCCCCCTGCGGTCGGAGACGCGGGGGCCGCGTGGCGCGTCTGGGCCCTCGACCCGTGCCGTCTCACGACCCGAGCTCCTCGAGGAGCGCCTCGTGGGCCTTGTCGGCGCTCCACCGCTCGCGGATGACCCGCGAGAGCGCGCGGGTGATCGCTTCGGGCGACCCGTGCATGAAGATGTTCCGCCCCACGGAGCAGCCGATCGCGCCCGCCTGCATCGCCGCCTCCATGCGTTCCAGGAGCTCCTCGTCCGTGATCCGCGAGCCGCCGGCAAGCACGAGCGGCACGCCGCCGGCGGCCTCGACGAGCGCTCCGAACCGCCCGCCGCTTCCCGGCCAGTTCGTCTTGACGATGTCCGCGCCGAGCTCGGCGCAAAGCCTCACGTTGCGCCGCAGGTACTCGAAGCCGTACTCCGAGGCGAGCTCCTCGACGGCGGCGTACGTCGTCGGGAACTCGGCCTCGGCAATGAACGGCATCCCCTCGTGCTCGCACGCCTCTCCAACCTGGGCGACGCGCTCGATCATCGTCGGCTCGTCTTCCCCGCCGAGCGCGACGAAGAGGACGACGGCGTCGGCGCCCAGGCGGGCGGCCTCATCGACCTCCGCCACGGCGACGACCTCCGGGCGGTCGAGGCCGGGTCGCGCCGATGCCGAGAGGAGGAGCGCGAGCGAGGTCTCGGGGCGGAAGGCCGGCTCGGCGAACCGCGCCATCCCCTTTGAGAGCATGAGCACGTTCGCTCCTCCGGCGACCGCCTCGGCCGCACGCGCCCTAACGTCTTTGAGGGGCTCGAGAAACTCGGGCGACGTCATGCCGTGGTCGAGTGCGCAGATGATCGAGACCCCGGCCGGATCGATGACCCGCTTGAGCCGGATCCGCTTACCGGCGCTCACCGGCCGGTCTCCGGCCGATGAGCGCGGGGAGGGTGTGTGAGGGCGAGCCGCAAGAGAGCGATGCTCACGCCGCCGCCCTCCCCGGGCCACGGCGCACGACCGTCACTTCGAAGGCGTCGGCGAGGTGGTACTCGTGCGAGATCAGCACAGGGCGACCCTCCGCGTCGTAGTCCACCTGATGGAGGAAGAGAAGGAGGGTGCCGTCCGGCTGGTCGAGGAGCTCGGCGATCCGCGCGGAGGAGACGAGTGGCCTGAACCACGCCACGCCATGCTCGATCACGATCCCCAGCTCGCGCTCGAGGAGCTCGTAGAGGGACTCGTTACCCAGCCCTTCGAGGAGGTCCACGCTCCCCAGGGTCGCCACGGGCAGGAAGTCGCGCGTGAACGCTACAGACTCGCCGTCGGCCGTCCGTACCCGCTCGAGCACGGCAACCTCCTCGTCTGGACCGATGGCGAGGCGATGCGCGCACTCACCGTCGGGGAGCTCGATGGACACCGAGAGGGAGGCGACGCCGGGCTCGAGCCCCTGGGCTCGAATGAGTTGCGTCACGCCGAAGTTCACGTCGAGGTTGTTCCGAAGCCGCGGTCGGAAGGTGACGAACGTTCCGGCGCCGTGCTCGCGGGTGACGAAGCCGTCCTCCTCGAGCGAGCGCAGCGCGTCGCGGAGAGTCGCCCGGCTGACACCCAGGTCGCGGGCGAGCTTGGGCTCGGAGGGCAGCCGCTCGCCCGGTCGCCACCGCCCGCCCGCGATCAGTCGCACGAGGCGCTCGCGAACGGAGACGCGCAGAAACCGGCGCCTCGTCGCACCGGGCGACCTCGTCTCCGTCGATCGTCGTCTCATTGACCTGTCCTCGTGGCCGCCGTATCATTGCGCGCCGAGAGTTGTCTGACAACTTCCGGGCCAGGAGCGACCGAGGAAGGAGCTGTCGTGGCTGACGAACGTCGACGCGAACGGGTTGGCGAGGTCGAGTACGAGCACGTAGGCGCCGAGTACCTGAAGGAGCGCGAGCTGACGCGCTACGCAGGCGTCATGCTGATCTGGGCCCTCGGCGTCGGCTACGTCATCTCGGGCGAGTACTTCAGCTGGAACTTCGGCTTCGACGCGGGCGGCTGGGGTGGCTTCCTCATCGCCGCCGTGCTGATGGCGACGATGTACGTGGCGATGGTGCTCTGCATCTCGGAAATGGCCACGTCGCTCCCGCACACGGGCGGACCGTACGCGTTCGCCCGCCGCGCTCTCGGGCCCTGGGGCGGCTTCGCCACGGGTCTCGGGGCGATCATCGAGTACGTGATCGCGACCGCCACGATCAGCATCGCGATCGGCTTCTACATCATCGCGCTGCCGCCGTTCGAGAACGCGCCTGACATCGGGCCGCTCAGGCCTCTCGAGTGGATCGCGATCGCGACCTACCTCGTCTTCCTCGCGATCAACATCATCGGCGTCCGCGAGACGCTCTGGTCCGTCTTCGCCGTTACGGTCGCCGCGTCCGTGATGCTGATCATCTGGGGTGTCGCTCTGATTCCGTCGTGGAGCGCCTCCGGGTTCACCGACATCGCCGTCGACCCGGACAAGTGGGGCTCGAGCGAGTTCCTCCCACTCGGAGTCGCAGGCATCCTCGGCGCCCTACCGTTCGCGATCTGGTTCTACCTCGCGATCGAGGGAACGCCGCTCGCCTCCGAGGAGACGAAGGAGCCGAAGCGGGACCTTCCGCGCGGCACGATCCTCGCCATGTTCACCCTCGTCGCCTTCTCGGCGATCGCATTCTTCTTCGGCGGAGGCGTGAGCGCCGAGGGGATCAGGACGTCGGGGAACCCGATTCCCGACGCGTGGGCGATCGACCACGGCGAGGACTGGTTCTTCTACCTCGTAAGCGTCGTCGGGATCATGGGCCTGATCGCCAGCTTCCACTCCATCCTCTTCGCCTACTCGCGGATCATCTACGCCCTCTCGCGGGCGGGTTACATTCCACGAATCCTCTCCATCACCGGCGGCCGCAAGACGCCGATCGTAGCCCTCGTGCTGCCGGCCGTGCTCGCCTGGACGATGGCCTTCGTCTACAGCCGTATCGACGAGTTGACGGCGATCCCGAACCTGACGCAGATCTCGGTGTTCGGCGCGCTCGTGACGTACGTGCTCATGATGGCGTCGTTCATCGTCCTCCGGCGTCGGGAGCCGAACCTGGCGCGGCCGTATCGCGCCCCCGGCGGAGTGACCACGGCGGGCGTCGCGCTCATCCTCGCCGTCCTCGCGATGTCGGCCGGGTTCTTCTACACGACGGCGGCCCAGTGGACGATCATCGCCACGATCGGAGCGATCCTGATCGGCCTCGCCTACTTCGCTATCTACAGCCGGCACCGCCTCGTCGCCGAGGCGCCGGAGGAGGAGTTCGCGCTCATCGAGGCGGCCGAGGCCGAACTGGAGGAGGCACCGGCGCCTGGCCCGGCACCCGGCTCGTAGGAAAGGAGCGAAGATGGCTGATGCGACGAGCGTGGGCGTGAACGCCCGCGTCAAGGGCATGCTCACCCTCGATCAGCTCCGCGATGAGGTCGAGGCGGGCTCGATCGACACCGTCCTCACGGCCTTCACGGACATGCAGGGACGGCTCGAGGGCAAGCGCGTGGACGGTGAGTACTTTCTCGACGACACGGCCTCGCATGGCATCGAGGGCTGCAACTACCTGCTCGCCCTCGACATGGAGATGGACCCCGTGCCGGGCTACGAGATGGCCAACTGGGAACGGGGCTACGGCGACTTCCACGTCGTCCCCGACTTCGCGTCGCTCCGCCGCATCCCCTGGCTCGACCGCACAGCGCTCGTGCTCTGCGACGTCCTGTGGGAGGACGGCTCGCCGGTCGCCGCCTCGCCGAGGCAGGTTCTCAAGCGCCAGGTCGAGCGGGCGCTCGAGCGCGGCTACCTACCCATGTTCGGCTCGGAGCTCGAGTTCTATCTCCTCAAGGAGAGCTACGCCGATGCGCACGCCCGGCACTACCGCGAGCTCACGCCCTCGATCCCCTACATCCTCGACTACCACATCCTCGCCACGACGTTCGACGAGGACGTCATCGGCGACGTCCGACGCAGCATGGCGGGAGCGGGCATCCCAGTCGAATTCACGAAGGGCGAGGCCTGGCCGGGTCAGCACGAGCTCAACTTCCGCTTCGGCGACGCCGTGACGACGGCCGACCGCCACGTCGTCTACAAGAACGGCGTGAAGGAGATCGCCAACAGGCATGGGAAGTCGGTCACGTTCATGGCGAAGCCCGATCACTCCTGGATCGGGAGCTCCTGCCACATCCACGCGAGCATCTGGGATCCGGAGGCCTCGCGGAGCCTCTTTCCCGGCGAGAACGGCCACGAGGGGAGCGAGGTCTTCAAGCACTTCCTGGGCGGTCTCATCGGCCACATGAGCGAGCTCATGATCCTCGTCGGGCCGAACGTCAACTCGTACAAGCGCTACGCGAGCGAGAGCTGGGCGCCGACGACACTCGCCTGGAGCCGGGACAACCGGACCTGCGGCTTCCGCATCGTCGGACACGGCGATGGCTTTCGTATCGAGTCGCGCATCCCGGGCGCGGACACGAACCCTTACCTCGCCTTCGCGGCGATGCTCGCCGCCGGCCTGGAAGGCCTCGAGAGGAAGATCGAGCCGCCTTCGATGTTCGAAGGGAACGCGTACGCGGACCCCACCCTGCCGCGAGTACCGTCGACGCTTCGCGACGCGATCGACGCGTTCGAGAGCAGTGCGATTGCCCGGGAGGCATTTGGCGACGAGGTCGTCGACCACTACCTGAACTACGCGCGCACGGAGCAGCGCCTCTTCGACGAGGCGGTCACGTGCTACGAGCGGGAGCGCCTGTACGAGCGAGGCTGAGTGCGAGGATCCGTAGGGCTGGCGCGGCGTGCTCCGCTACGTAGACTCGTAGCGTGCGCCCCCTGATCGGCATCACCTCGTACGCGGAGGACGCGCGCTGGGGCGTCTGGGACGCGCCCGCGGCGCTCATCCCGCTTGCCTACGTGAGTGCGATCGAGCGCGCCGGCGGCCGGCCGCTGCTCGTCCCGCCGAGCGAGGACGGGATCGACGAGACGCTCGCCGTGCTGGACGGGCTCCTCTTCTCCGGCGGCTCAGACATCGACCCCGACACCTACGGGGCGGAGGCCCATCCCGAGACGAACGGCGTGCGCCCCGAGCGCGACCAGGCGGAGCTCGCGCTCCTCGAGGCGGCACTCGCGCGCGACATGCCCGTCCTGGCCGTGTGCCGGGGAAGCCAGGTGCTGAACGTCGCGCTCGGGGGCGACCTCGTCCAGCACCTCCCCGAGGTCCTCGGGCACGAGCGCCACAAGCACACGCCCGGCGTCTTCGCGGACCACGACGTCGAGGTGCTTCCGGGGACCAAGCTCCAGGCGCTCGTCGGCGACCACGCGCCCGTGAAGAGCCACCACCACCAGGGCTACGGCCGCATCGGAGACGGGCTGCGGGCGGCCGCACGCGCGGAGGACGGGACGGTCGAGGCGATCGAGGATCCAGAGCGGCGCTTCGCGCTCGGCGTCCTCTGGCACCCCGAGGAGGGCGAGGACGCGGCGCTCTTCCGCGCGCTCGTCGACGAGGCGCGGGCCTTCCGCGAGGCTCAGGGGTAGAGAGAGGCGGCGAGAGCGGCGGAGC
>JBOHAK010000285.1:0-4386 GCA_050697795.1 Gaiellaceae bacterium | reverse complement strand
GGCACTAGTGGCGATCGAGCAGGGACTCCGCTGGGAGAGGCTCTTCGCCGAGCGGACTCGAGCGGGCGCCGGCGAAGGTCTGCTGGCGATTCTCGCCCTCGCAGCCGCCGAGGACGTCATCTCCTTCGCGGGCGGCTTTCCGGACCCGGCGACGTTTCCCGGCCCGGTCGTGGCCGAGATCCTCGGCGAGCTGGCCGAGCAGGGCGACGCAACGCCGTTTCAGTACTCCCCGACCCAGGGGCTGCCGGGACCGCGCGACTTCGTCGCCGACCGGCTCCATGGTCTCGAGGGCCGCCGTCCGGCCGAGGGCGAGCTGCTCCTGACGAGCGGCGCGATCGAAGCGCTCGAGCTCCTCGGGAAGGCGTTCGTCGACCGGGGTGATCCCGTCGTCGTCGAGGCGCCCACGTACCTGGGCGCCGTGATGGCCTTCCAGAGCTTCGAGGCGCGCGTCGTCGGCGTGCCGGTGGACGGCGATGGGCTCGTGGTCGACGAGCTCGAGCGGATGCTGGGCGCCGGTCTCGGGCCGAAGCTCCTCTACACGATCCCCGACCACCAGAACCCGACGGGTGTCAGCCTCTCCGTGGAGAGGAGGACGGCGCTCGTCGAGCTCGCTCGACGCCACGGGCTCCTCGTCGTCGAGGACGTCGCGTACCGCGAGCTCTCGTTCACCGACGAGCGCCCGCCAAGCCTCTGGACGCTCGCGCCAGACGTCGTTCTCCAGGCCGGGACCTTCTCAAAGACCTTCTTCCCCGGAGTGCGCCTCGGTTGGGCGGCTGGTCCCGCCGAGCTCGTCTCCAAGCTCGTCTGGGCGAAGCAGAACACCGACCAGTGCGCCGGCGCGCTCGGCCAGCGCCTGCTCGAGGAGTACGGGCGCCGCGGGCACCTGGACGTGGGTCTCGAGCGGGCGCGCGCGCTCTACCGGGCCCGCCGCGACGCGATCATGGCGGCGCTCGAGCGCCACATCGGCGACTCGGCCTCCTGGAAGCGTCCCGAAGGCGGCTTCTTCACCTGGCTCGAGCTACCGGCCGGCGGCGACGCGGTCGCGTCCGCGGGGCGCGCGCTCGAGGCCGGGGTCGCCGTCGTTCCCGGGCCGCCGTTCTTCCCCGCGGGCGGCGGCGAGCGCCACCTCCGGCTGTCGTTCAGCCGCGCCGACGAGGCGGAGATCGACGAGGGCATCCGCCGCCTCGGCTCGCTCCTCTAGTCCTCGACGACCTGGAGCTCGTCGGCGCAGTCGCGGTCCGGCGGCCCTTCCCGGCACGGCGCGGCGCGCTCCTCGCCCCACACCGCCGCGTAAGCCCGGTAGTCGTCGCGCCGGAGCTCGATGGCGGTGCCGTTCGCGAGCCGCCTGCGCGACACGACCTCCCAGCCGGCTGCGCGCGCCGCCTGCTCGAGCTCGTCCGCGCGGCGTTCCTCCGGCAGGTCGGCGGCGAGGAAGATGCGGATGCACGCCGGGCTGGCGACGAACTGGACACAGGCGCCCTCCTCCGTGTCGACGACCTCGCTCGACGCGGGAACGAGCCCGTCGGCCTCCTCGCGGAGCGCGTCGAGCCCCGGATCCTCGGATCGGGTCCCACAGGCCGCGAGCACGAGGGCGGTCAGAGCGGCGACGGCGAGCCGGGGCACGAGCACGGCTCCATCGTGCCCGGGCTATCGCCTGCGCGCTCGCTCAGGCGACGCCGGCCGGCGTGCGCCGGCGGGAGAAGCTGCCGCGCGTGGCACCGCTCGCCCGCGCGTAGCTCCAGGTCGCCCGCTCGTCGACTGCCAGCACGACGGGGCCGTGGACGATGAGCGAGTCGCTCGCCCGCTGGCGGAGCAGGTCGGCGAAGAAGTTCTCCGCGAGCCATTCCCGGCCGGGCGCCACGGTCGTGTGCACGCGGATGCGCGTCAGGTTGTGCGAGAGCTCGTCGACCCGCTCGATCCAGGGCCGGCGGATGAACGTCGTCGGGCCTTCGGGGAGGATCGCCGTCACGTCCTGAACGACCTGCTCGCCGTCCTCCCGCTTGCTGACGAAGATCTCCATCGCCAGTTCCTTGACGCCGCGAGGGAGCACGCGCACCGCCTGGACCTGCGAGTTGTGGATGTTGATGACCTCGCCCGACAGCGAGCGCAGCCGCGTGCGTCGGAGCGAGACCTCCTCGACGACCCCCTGGTGCTCGACGCCCGCGTACACGGTGACGGTGTCGCCGACCGAGAACCACCGCTCCACGAACATCATGAGGCCGGCCAGGATGTCGACGAGGATCCGCTGGGCGGCGAAGCCGGCCACGATGATGAGGAACGAGGCACCGGCGATCGCCGTCAGGCGGTCGAAGCCTCCCGAGAGCTGCGCGATCGAGATGATGAACGCGGCGGCGAAGGCGAGGTAGATGATCGCCGCGCGGATGATGCTGACGAGGGACTCGCGGCGCTTCAGGTTCGCGATCTTGCCGGTCGCCTCGAGGTCGCCCGAGGAGTGGCGGCGGTCGTGCCAGTCGAGGACGCGGCGCGCCACCCAGCCGCTCGAGCGCACGACGAGCCACGCCAGCGCGAAGACGGCGACGATGACGACGATCTGCCCGAACGGCGGGTAGAGGGGCGTCTTCGAGTTGAGGAGATCGATGAGGGGATCGAACACGTGGGCGCCTGCTTCCTTTCTGGCCCTCACCGTATCGACGCCCGGCCAAACGCCTCCACGATCCGGCCCCGGTCCTAACGCGAGCTTAATCTCGCGGGGAGGACGACCCGACTTCGCCCTCCCCGCGCAGCTCCGGCGGCGCTGGTGCGAGAGCCCCACGCGCTGACGCCGGAGGCGGAGGGCCGCTGCGAGGCGGCGGCTGGCAGGAGGGCCGTGCCACCGGCCGCCGGCGGCCAGAGCGGAAAGCTCCGCGTCTCTCCTTCCCTACACCGGCCCAGGCGGCCGGGTTCCCTCAGCGGGAGCAGCGCTCGCTGCCGGGGCAGCGTGCGAGGACGCGCACGCTCGGGATCTCGCCCGTCGTGCGGCGGAGCTGGACGAGCACGGAGGCGGCGTTGTTCGCGTAGTCGCTCTCCTCGAGCGCCCGCTCGGGGTTCGCGCGGTGAACCAGCACGTAGCGGCCCGCCGGCACCTGCGTGACGTCCACGAACTGGCCCTCGAGCGCGGGGTCGTAGTCGTCCCCGTAGCCGGGCGAGATGCCCTCCCGGACCGCGAGAAGCGCCGGCTGCCCCCGACCGCACTCCTCGGTCCACACGGCCCCCGCGGGTTCGTTGTCCAGACGCGTGCTCGGGTCCGTCTCGTAGCGGTCGCCCAGGCAGAAGCCCGTCTTCTCGTCCGGCTGGACCGGCATGCCGTCGGCCGCCCGCCGGAGCTCGTAGCGCTCGAAGTCGAGCAGGTGCCAGTGCGCGTGGGTCTCCGAGCGGACGTAGCGAAGCTCGGCGCGAGCGGCGCGGACGCGGACCGTGCCGTCGCTGCGGCGCACGAGCTGGCGCACGTCCATCGCCGGCTCGGCCCGGCTCGTCCGCTCGGCTTCGAGGAGGAGGGGGCCGCGCCCGACGTTGTCGACGGCCGAGGCGAATGCGAGCCGGTACGTGTCCCCGACCTGGACGATCGCGAGCGCCGACGGCGCTGCCTGGTCGAGGTCGGGCAGGAGCTCCTCGGGGCCCTCGTCGCGCAGGAGCAGAAGCCCGCCGACGCCGAGGCCGGCGCCGGCAGCGAGGAGGACGAGCACGAGCAGCCAGCGCATCATCGACCCCCCAGCGTCCCGTCAGTGGTGCTTGTCGTGGCCCTTCTTCTCGCCCTTGCCCTTGCCGTGCGGGATCTCGTGCTTCTTCTTGTGGCCCGGCTTGTCCGGCTTCCCCGGCCGGTCTGGCTTTCCGTGCCCTTCTCCGCCCCGGTCCGGCTTGGCGGGCCTGTCCGGCTTGCGGCGTTTGTCAGGCTTGTCGGGCTTGTCGGGCCTCGCGGGCTGAGGCGGGTTCCGCGGAGGCTCCGGCTCCTCGGGGGGCGCCGGAGCCGGCGGCGGCGGGTTCGGCTGGACGGACGGCGGCGAGGCGGGTGGCTTCGGCGTGGGAGGAGGAGGATTGGCCACGAGCACCGGTCCGCCGTCCCCTCCGCCTGCGGGGGCCGGCCCCGGAGCTGCCGGGACGAGTGCCGTCGGAGGCGTCGACGGCTCGCCGGCGGGCGAAGGCGCGCCGCCCGTCCGGGGCCCGGGCTTCGGCGCCGCGGGAGCGAGGTCGATCGAGGCCGCCACCGTCGAGCGCTCGAAGGGCGGCGCCGCGCTGTCGGCGGGCAGCATCACCGAGGTTGCGTCCGCGCCGAAGACACGCAGCCAGAGGTAGATCGTCGCCGCCGTGCCGGCCGCGAGGAGCGCCAGGTTCGTCCCGAGCACGAGCGGCGCACCCGCCTGCCCACCGCCCGTGGCCGCTGCCGCGGCC
>JBOHAK010000284.1:0-1537 GCA_050697795.1 Gaiellaceae bacterium | reverse complement strand
CGCCCGCCGCGAGTCCGGCCGGGACGACGACGGGGGGCGGCGCCGGGGGCGCCGAGACCGCAGGGAGGCCCATCGCGCTCGCCTCGAGCGCGCACTCGACCCTGTCGAAGCCCTGGCCGAGACCTGGGACCACGACCTGAAATCCGCTCGGGCTGAACTCCCGACCGCAGACCCGGCAGTGCACCGGCCTCTTATATCAGGCAGTACGGCCCACGTCGTCACCTGCACAGGCGACGCGGTTCTTCCCTGCCGCCTTGGCGCGGTACAGCGCTCCGTCGGCGGCCGAGAGGATCTCCTCGGCAGTCCGGGCCTGCGGGAAGGCGGCGACGCCGAAGCTCGCGGTGACCGGGGGACGGTCGCGGCCGATCTCCGGGAGGCGCAGGCGCAGGAGCGCCGTCTGGAGCCGGCGGGCGAGCTGCTCGCCACCCACCAGGTCGGCCTCCGGGAGCAGGACGGCGAACTCCTCCCCGCCGTAGCGGACGGGGAGGTCGAAGTCGCGGACGTTCTCTCGCAGCACGTCCGCGAAGCGCCGCAGCACCTCGTCCCCGGCCTGATGGCCGTAGCGGTCGTTGATCTGCTTGAAGTCGTCGAGGTCGGCGAGGACGAGGGCGAGCGGGTCGCCGAACCGCTCGGCGCGGCGCACCTCGACGGCCAGCGTCTCCGTGAAACGGCGCCGGTTGGCGAGCTGGGTGAGCTCGTCCGTGATCGCCTGGCGCTTGACGGTGCGGTGGAGCCGCTCGTTCTCGAGCGCGATCGAGGCCTGCGCGGCCAGCCAGTGGGCGAGCTGCTCGGACTCGTGGTCGAAGGTCCCATCCCGCGGCGGGTAGAGGAGGAGCTGCCCGACCGTCTCGTCGTCGGAGCCGAGGCGGAGCGCGAGCGGCCCGCCGCCCTCCTCGGGGTGGCCCGCCCGGACGATCTCGTTGCCCCCGCTCACCAGCCGCGCGCCCGCAGCGCCCGTGGCGCCGATCGCGCTCTGGAGGATGACGGGGAGGAGCGCTTCCGGGTCGTGCGTGGCGGCGAGCGCCTCGCCGACGAGGGCGACGGCCTCGTGCACGCGCCCCTCGTCCGCCTCGCTCGGCCGTACGTCGCGCGCGCGCCGTCCCGGCGCCGGCTCCTCCTCCTCGGGCGCCGGCTCCTCCTCGCGGCTCCGCAGCACGCGCATGATGGTCCACCCGAGGAGGAGCGCCAGCGCCACGGTGGCGAGCGCCGCCAGGAAGGCTCGCCGGCGGGTGTCGTCGCGCGCGTCCTGGATCGGGGAGCTGGAGGAGAGCGCAAGGAGGCGGACGTCCGTGCCCTCGAGAAGCGGCGTCGAGACGAGGCGATAGCCGTCGCCGTCCAGCTCGGTCTCCCTGGTCCCCGGCGGCGGAAGCGGCGTCCCCGGCGGGAGCCTCGATGTGGCCGCGAGCGCGCGCTCGCCCTCCGCGACGGCTAGGACGTCCATCTCGAGCAGCCCGGCGGCGCGCGCGAGCCGGCGGGCGAGCTCCTCGTCGATCGGGACGCCGGCGACGACGCTGCCGACGACGTCGCCCTCCTCGCC
>JBOHAK010000283.1:0-2552 GCA_050697795.1 Gaiellaceae bacterium | reverse complement strand
AGCCGGTTCCTGGCGGAGCTCGGCTTGACGGGCGGGGCGCGTCCGAAGGCGCCCAAGCCGGAGTCCACGCCTGAGTTCGAAGCGCTGCGCCGCTGGCGGGCCGAGCGGGCGAAGGCGGACGAGGTTCCCGCCTACGTGGTCTTCCACGACACGACGCTGCACGAGATCGCGGCACGCCGGCCCGCGTCCCGGGAGGAGCTGAGCGCGATCTCGGGCATCGGCCCGGCGAAGCTGGAGCGCTACGCCGACGGCGTGCTCGAGGCGCTGGCGGCTACGCCGGCCTGAGCTCGACGAACCCGGCCGCGGCGAAGTCGCCGTCGAAGGCGAGCGCCTCCCGGATCCCGAGCGAGCGCATGAGCGCGAAGCTCGTCGCGTCGACGAACGAGTACGCCCGCTCGTCGTGGCGGCGCAGCCAGTCGAGGGCATCGCGCTCCAGCCGCTCGGTGACAAAGGCGAGCTCGAGACGTCCCGGTCGCTCCAAGCCCTCGAGAAAGGCAACCGCGACACGGTGACCCACACGCCGTCGCAACAGGGTCCACGTCTCCCCACGAACGTGCGAGGACGTCATGAGCCGAGCGTCGGCGTGATCGACGATGAGCGTCCGGGCGGCCAAATGCCGGTCGTCCGTCGGGACAGTCAGACCGACCCAGAAGGACGTATCAACGAAGATCACTCGTGCTCGATCGGGCCGTACAGGAACTCGTCGATGTCGTCGACCGGCTCCGCGTCGCTTGCCATGCCGACGAACTCCCACAGTGGATCTTCGTGCAACGGCGGCAGCGGCGACAGGCGCTCGCGCACATAGCGACGGATCAGCGCAGCCTTTGACACACGCTCGCGCCGTGCCTGCCGGCCGAGCGCCGCGTCGAGATCCTCCTCGATCATGATCTGGAGCCGCTTCACGCCCTCAGGTTACACCACTTCGCCGAAGTGATGTAAGTGCGGCTTTTAGGGCGCGGTCTCCGCGAGTGCGTCCAGCTCGTCCTTGAAGTCGAGCCAGGCGTCGCGGTCGTCCTGCGAGCCGGTCTGCTCGAAACGCTCCCAGTAGGCGCGGACGAGCGCGTAGCCGAGCTCGAGGCCCGGCCGCCGGTCCCAGACCGGCCGCCCGACGGCCAGCGCCCTCGCGGGCTCGCCGAGGTCGCAATGGATCCCGACCGCGCATGCGTAGGCGGGCGACTCGACGTCCTCGTGGCCGAAGCGCTCGACCACGTCGTCGAGGAGCGCGAGCGCCAGGTCGTGGCGGCCGTCCCGGCGGAGGAGCGCCGCCGTCCGGACGAACTCGCGGACGTCGACCAGATCGCTGCCCATGCCCAGCTCATCGGCCGCCGCCGCCGCAGCCTTGAGGGCTCAGCGAGGCCCCTCGCACCGGTAGCTGTCGCGGATCCGTTCGTTGAAGAACGCGCCCATCGATTCCGCCCGGAGAAGCTGGAGAAAGACGAACCGGGGCACGCCGAAGTAGCGGTAGACGTCGCCGTCCGGGAACTCGATCTCGAGCGTCCCCTTCCGGTAGCCGACGGTCTTGATGGCACGCGAGCTGACGGACTCGCGTCTCACTGCCCCGTCAGAGTGCCACAGCTTGCTCCTCGGCGTTCGCAGCGCCAGTTGCCCGACGTTAGTCCGGCTCGTGGCCCGACTGAACGATCCGGGCCACCTCCGCGGTCGACCATCCGGTGGCGAGTAGGAGCGCCGGCAGCACGATCTCGTGCTCGTTGGCTTGGAGACCCGCAGGTTGCGGCCAGGCCTCTCGCGGCCACTCCTTCCGGACGTCGCGCATTCGCCTGAGCGCCTCGACTACGACCTCCTCCGCGTCGGCTCGCGGGGCGATGTGCTTCTTGAAGAAGCGCGTTCCTCTGGCACCCGTCCGGGCCTGCTCACCATCGAGCGTGAAGACCGTAACCTCGGCGTTCCCGTGAGACTCGAATCGGTACCAGACCGCCGTCATCGATCTGCTTCTACCACCTCTGCCAGCTCGACGAAGCGGCAGAGCGCGTTCGCCAGGCGCATGTGCTCGATCGTCTTCGCGTCCACCTCCAGGAGCCGCGGGCTGCACACGAGGTAGGCCAGGCAGCGCGCCCGCGAGATCGCCACGTTCAGCCGGTTCCGCGAGAAGAGGAACTCGAGCGAGCGCGGGATGTCCTCGCCGCTCGAGCTCGCCATCGAGTAGAGGACGACCTCGGCCTCCTGCCCCTGGAACTTGTCCACCGTCCCGACCGGCACGTCCGCCGGCAGCACCTCGCGCAGCAGATTGACCTGCGCGTTGTACGGCGCGACGACCTTGATCTCGGACGGCCGCATGCCGGCCGCCACGAGCCGCTCGATCTCCTCGCGTACCCGCGCCGCTTCCTCGGGTGAGTCCTGCCGCCGGCCTTCGTGCTCCACCGGCAGGTAGCGGACGCCTGTCCCGAACGGCGTCGTCCGCTCCGCCGTCCGCGGGTCGGGCTCGAGCCGGCCCTCGTAGAACGCCTCCGAGATGTACCGGCAGACGTCCGGATGGAGCCGGAACGTCCGCTCCAGGAAGACGCCGCGATCCTCGGGGATGGTCTGCGCCTCGC
>JBOHAK010000282.1:0-3392 GCA_050697795.1 Gaiellaceae bacterium | reverse complement strand
CCGCCACGCAGGCCGGCGGCCTCAGCCGCGAGATCCGGCGGCCGGCCGCCGAAGCCGTGAGCTGCGAGCAGGAGCGGCGGGCCGTCCGGGTCCAGACGCCACAGGACCGCGCCGGCCGCCTCCGCGGCCGCAGAGGCGACGCGCACGATCTGCTCCGCCGTGTCCCCTTCGTCGGCCCCGGCCGCGAGCGCCTCGCCCAGCAGCTCGAGCTGCGCGTGGGTCAGCTCCGCACGGCCGTTTCCGTCCGCGCCGCCGGGCCCGTGAACCCGGACGGCGAGGGCAACGTGCGCGGCGGCCGCGCGGGCGAGAGCCTCCTCCTCGGAGCCGAACCCGAATCGGGAGCGGTAGAGCTCGAGCGCGGCCACCACCTCCCCGTCGACGGCCACCGGGACGATGCGCACGACCTGAGCTCCCGCGCGGGCGGCTGCGCGCCTGACCGCAGCCGGAGCAGACCGGTTTCCGGGCGCGTCCGAGAGCTCGGCCTCCTCCTCGCCGGCCTCGTCGACCGGGAGGCGGCTGCCCTCGAGCTCGGCGGCGAGCGCCGGCGACTCCGCGTACACGGCCCGGGCGACGAGCTGGCCGCCCTCGGCGAGCCGCGCGACGACGAGCTCCGCCCCCGTCCCGAGCCCGACGGCGCGGACGAGCGGGCGGAGCCCCTGGTCCGGCGCGTCCCCCCGAACGAGCTCGAGCGCCGCCGCCGCGAAGGCCTCGAGAGCGCGTGCGGCCGCCTCGGTCGGCCGGGCGTCGGTTCCGGGAGTGGATGCGAGAATCCCCTCCACGCGCCCATTATGGCCCCCGCCCGGAGCGCCGTCACGTCCCGCCTCTCCTTGCGGCGTCCGGCCGGAGCCGCAAGAATCCCCGGGTCATGGCCGTCCCTGCGCCGCGTCGTACCGAGTGGGAAGACGTCCGGGCGGACGATCCTCCCGTCGATCCCTCTGCCGTCCAGCGTCGGCTGCGCCGCGAGCGGGCGAAGCGCCGTGCCCGCGTCGAGCACCGGCGCGAGCAACGGATCGCGGGGCTCCGCTTCCTCGTCCTCATCGGCGTCCTCGTCTTCCTGACCCTCTTCCTGAGCCTCTCGATCTGGGAGAAGATCAGTGCGCTCTTCGGTCTGTAGGCATTAGAGAGGGTGGACGTCGAGACGGAAGACCCCCGGCCCGGCACGCCGTTCATGAAGGTGAGTTCGGGCTCCGGTCCGGAGCCGGCCGGGCTCTGGCGCACGGGGGAGCTGCTCGCGTGGCTGGGCGGGCTCGTCGTGACCCTCGGTTCGTTCATGGGCTGGTACACGATCTCGGGCGACCCTCGCGGCTCGCTCTCGGTCATCGGCTGGAACACGGGCACGATCGGGAAGCTCGTCTTCCTCGTCGGCCTGGCCGTGCTCGTCCTGCTCTCGCTGCGCGCCTTCGGCGTCGAGCTCCCGCCGAGCGTGCCCGAGGGGATGGTCGTCGCCGGCCTCGGGTTCGCCGGCACGATCCTCGTCCTCATCCGCCTGTTCGACATCCCCGAGCGCTTCGAGCCCGCCGTCGGGCGGGGGCTCGGCATCTGGCTCAGCCTCCTGGCGTCGCTCGTGCTGATCGCCGCCGGCCTGCTGAAGTCGGCCGAAGACGCCTGAGTACGACGACGGCGACCAGGGCGACGGCCGCCCCGATCGCTGCGCCGGCGAGCACGTCGAGCGGGAAGTGGAGGCCGACGTACACCCGTGAGAACGAGACGGCGGCCGCGAGGAAGGCGAGGCCCCACGCCCAGCGGCCGATGAGGTACGCGAGGATCACCGCCCCCGCCGCGCTCGTCGCCGCGTGGCCGGAGGGGAAGGATGCACTCACGTCCCAGCGCAGGAGCGGCTCCGGGTCCGGCACCAGGACGTAGGGCCGGTCGCGGTCGACGATCGGCTTCAGGGCAACCGCGAGCAGGTCGGCCGACCACACCGTCACCGCGGTGATCGCCACCGTCGCGAGCAAGGGCTTCCGCGCCAGGTGCGCGAGGAGCGCTGCGAGCCCGATCCAGAGCAGGCCGGCGGTGCCGGCCGCCGACAGCGCGACGAAGAGCCAGTCGAGCGCCGGCGTCCGGTGCTCGACGACCCAGACGAGGATGTCGCGGTCTGTATCTAGGACCGTAGGAGCTGCTTGGTGGCTTCCAGGAGCTGGCCGGGGTCGAACGGCTTGCCGATGAACGCCCGCGCTCCCCGCTCGGTCGCCTCGGCCGCCTGCTCGACCTTGCCGCTGTACATGATGACCGGAATCGCCCCCACGCCGTGCCGCTCCTGCACGGCCCGCAGCATCTCCCAGCCGTCGACGCGAGGCATCATCACGTCGAGCAGGATGAGGTCGGGCGGCTGCTCCTCGAGTGCCCGCAGCCCCTCTTCGGCGCTCGCCGCCTCACGCACCGAGTACCCCTCGCGCTCGAGGTTCAGGCGGACGAACTCGCGCAGGTGCGCGTCGTCGTCCACGACGAGGACGCTGCTGCGCGCGGCCGGACCTCCGCGCGGGACCGCCAGGAACGCCTCCAGGTCTCCGCGGCGGAAGCGCCGGTGTCCGCCCGGCGTGTAGAAGGCAGGGAGCTGCCCTCCGTCCGCCCACTTCCGGACGGTGCTCTGTGCCGCGCCGAGGAACGCGGCGGCCTGCCCCAGAGTGAGCCATTCCTTCCCCTCGTCCGCCGGCACCCGCTTGCCGACGGAGTCCCGCTTTCGATTGCCGCTTGGCATGGGCCGCCGCTCAAAGTCTACTGAATTCTTCGTTTTCTTCTATGGCACCGTCGTGACCGTGACGGTGCGTTCCTGCGGCTCCACGGTGAGCGGCTCGAGCGTCCGCACGACGGTTTGCGTGCCGCCGGGGCGCGGCGCGTCCTCGACGGCCCTCCCGATCGCGAGGCCGGCGAGGAAGACGACGCCGAGCAGGGCGAGGCCGAGGATGGACGAGACGACGCGGCGGCTTCTCCTGCGCCGTCGCGCCCGGGCGCGCTCCCGCGCCGCGACCGTCGGACCGGAGATCCCGGGAGCCATCAGGGCGCGTAGTCGGTCGCGCCGCGGGCGTAGTGCGCGAAGGCGGCGTCCTGGACGAGCGCCACGTCTCGCACGCCGGCGCGCGAGCGGGGCGGCGCGGCCTCGACGACGACGTCGCGGATCCAGTCCTCCGAGCCCTCGTACGCGCTGGCGAGCTCTGCGAGCGTGAACGTCTGACCTACGCGTCGCCGGAGGTCGTCCAGGACGGCCTCGACGAGGAGCCACAGGTGGCGCGAGCGCGCCGTGTCCTCGCCCTCCGCCTCGAGCCGTCGGCGGCCCTCCTCCCATTGCTGCCGGGCGCTCTCGAGCATCAGCGGGCCTCGCCCGCCAGCGCCCGCCCGCAGCGGGCGTCGGGACACCACCGTGGGCCGGCCTCCTCGACGACGGCCTCGCCGAG
>JBOHAK010000281.1:0-2463 GCA_050697795.1 Gaiellaceae bacterium | reverse complement strand
GAGAAGACGATGCGGGAGTCCATCTGGATGATCGTGTCGACGTTGACCTCGGCGGCGGCGAGCGCCTCGAAGAGGTCGGCCGGGCGGACTCCGTCCACCTCGTAGACCGCCTCCTCGACCGTGTGCGTCACGCCCGAGATCAACGCTTTCTCCAGCATCCGCGCGTCCTCCTCCCTGATCCACGTGCCGGGCTCGTCGGTGAACGTCGAGCGCACGTGGAGCTTCACGCCGTGGTTGCGGGCGAACTCGACCGAGCGTAGCTGAAGCACCTTCGCGCCCGAGGCCGCCATCTCGAGCATCTCCTCGTAGCTGACCGCATGGAGCTTCCGCGCCTCGGGCACGACGCGCGGGTCGGCCGTGAAGACGCCGTCCACGTCGGTGTAGATCTCGCACGCGTCGGCCCCGAGCGCCGCGGCGAGGGCAACGGCAGTCGTGTCGGAGCCGCCGCGGCCGAGGGTCGTGATGTCGAAGGCCGTCGAGACGCCCTGGAAGCCGGCCACGAGCACGATGCGGTCCTCGTCGAGCGCCGCGTGGATCCGGTGCGCCTTCACCTCGACGATCTTCGCCTTGCCGTGGACGGTGTCCGTGACGATGCCCGCCTGCGAGCCGGTCAGGGAGATCGCGTCGGTGCCGAGGTCGGCGATCGCCATGGCGACGAGCGCGCAGGAGATCCGCTCCCCGACCGAGATGAGCATGTCCATCTCACGCGGCTTCGGCCGCGGAGAGACCTCGTGCGCGAGGGCGACGAGCTCGTCCGTGTGGTAGCCCATCGCCGAGACGACGCCCACGACGCGAACGCCGGAGCGCCGCGCGCCGACGAGCCGGGCCGCCACGCGCCGGATCTTCTCCGGGTCGGCGACCGAGGTCCCGCCGAACTTCATCACGACGGTCCCGGCGCTGGCCTTCGCCTCGGCCGGCTCGACCTCGGGCAGCGTCTCGTACGCCGTCTCCGTCATGCGCCGATTGTACGGACCGCCCGGGCGGGCCCTACATGTCGCGGCGGCCGGCCAGCGCACGGCCGAGCGTGACCTCGTCGGCGTACTCGAGGTCGCCGCCGACGGGCAGGCCGCTCGCGAGCCGTGTCACGCGTGTGCGCCCGCGCAGGCGGTCGGCGATGTAGCCCGCGGTCGCCTCGCCGGTCATGTTCGGGTTGGTGGCGAGCACGACCTCCTCCACGCCGTTCCGATCCACGCGCGCGAGGAGCTCGTCGATCCTGAGGTGGTGCGGCTCGACGCCGTCGAGCGGCGAGAGCGCGCCGCCGAGGACGTGGTAGAGCCCGCGGTACTCGTGCGTGCGCTCCATCGAGAGCACGTCGGCCGGCTGCTCGACGACGCAGACGAGCGAGCGGTCGCGACGCGTGTCGAGACAGACGACGCAGAGCTCCTCCTCGGTCAGGTTCCCGCACTCGCGGCAGAACCCGATGCGCGCCTTCACCTCGCGGATCGCGTCGGCGAGCGCGAGCGCCTCCTCTTCCGGCACGCGCAGGAGGTGGAACGCGAGGCGCTGGGCGGTGCGGGTCCCGATGCCGGGAAGGCGGGAGAGCTGGGCGATGAGGTTCTCGACGAGCGGACTGAACACGTCCGCGAATTGTGCCTACATGCCCGGTAGGCCCAGTCCCTTCAGGCCACCGGAAACGTCCCCGAGCTTCGACTGCGCGAGGTCCTGCGCGTTCCGGAGAGCCTCGTTGACCCCGGCGAGCACGAGGTCCTCGAGCGTCTCGGCGTCGTCCGGGTCGATGGCGTCGGGCGCGATCTTGATGCCGACGATCTCGCCGGAGCCGCTGGCGGTGACGGTGACCATCCCGCCGCCGACGGACGCCTCGACGCGCTCGTTCGCGAGCTCCTCCTGGGCCTTCAGCATGTCGGCCTGCATCTGCTGCACCTGCTGCATCATCTTGTTCATGTCCATGGCTAATCGCTGCCTTCCTTCCCGATCTCGCGGGCGTCGAACGTCGTCTTCATGAGGGTGATGATCTCCTCCTCGGTAGCCGGCTCCTCCTCCTCGGCCTCGGCGGCGTCCTCGGGCGGCGCCTCGCCGACCTCGAACGCGACAGCGAGCTTCCGCCCGGTGACCTCGTGGAGGACCGCCGCCAGGATCTGCGCGTTCTTCGGCTCCTCGGCCAGGCCGCGGTGGAACGAGGCGGCCGGCGGGAACTCGAGCACGAGCCGCCCGCCCTCGAGCGCGGTCGGCCGCGCCTCGGTCAGCACCGAGTAGGTGGGGATCGAGCGCTCGGAGACGGCGGCGAGAATCGTCTGCCTCCACGCCGCCTGGATCTCGCCGAGCTCGAGCGGCGGGCCCTCCTCGGACGGCTCGGCCTCGGGCGAAGCCTCGGCCTCGGCGTCGCGCTGCGGCGGGGCCGCAGCGGGACGCGCCTCCACCGGCGGATGCGGCTCGCCGCGCAGGCGATTCTCGAGCTGCTCGAGCCGGTAGGCCGTCGACTCGCGCGAGAGGTCGGCGCCCGGC
>JBOHAK010000280.1:0-11696 GCA_050697795.1 Gaiellaceae bacterium | reverse complement strand
CTCCTCGGACGTTCCGAGGACGACCGGGCCGGCGCCGAGGATGCCCGCCGCCACGGCCCCCTGGAGCGACTCCGGGTCGGCGGCGAACGTCATGCGCGCGGCGATGTTGGTGGGCATCATCCCGTGCTCGGCGATCGAGACCAGCAGCAGGTCGAGGAAGAAGCGCTGCTCCTCGGTGGGCTCCTCGCCGGTCAGCAGCAGGTGGAAGTACTCCGTGAAGCTGAGCCGGCCCATGAGGTCGCCCGTGAGGTCGCGGCCCCGCACCTCGACCCGGTCGGGATACGCCCTGGCGATGCGGCTGACGGGCTTCACGGGCCGAGCTCCTCGCGGACGAGCCGGGCGCCGGCGACCATCGCCTCGAGCTTGGCGAACGCCCGCCCGCGCGGCAGGTACTTCATCCCGCAGTCCGGCGCGACGACGAGCCGCTCGGGCGGGAGCACCGTCAACGCTCTCCGGATCCGGCCCGCCACGACCTCGGGCGTCTCGACCTCGCTGGAGCCCAGGTCGAGGACTCCCAGGACGATCGTCTTGTCGGGAACGTCGCGCAGCACCTCCGGATCGAGGTCCGGCTGTGCGGCCTCGAGCGAGAGGTGCGTCGCGCTGCAGTCGCCGAGCTCGCGCAGGAACGGGTACCCGGTGAGCCGGTCCTTGACGATGTGCGCGTAGCCGAAGCACGTGTGGAGGACGGTCACGGCGCCGATGCCGTCCAGCGCGCGGTTGATCGCCTCGACGGCGTACTCCCGCGCCGGCTCGGGACGCGCCTGGAGGTAAGGCTCGTCGATCTGGACGACGTCGGCCCCCGCCGCTTCGAGGTCACGCAGCTCCTCGTTGACGGCCTCGGCGTAGGCGAGAGCAAGGCCCCGGTCGTCGTCGTAGTGGTCGTTCTGGGCCTGCTGGGTCATGGTGAACGGGCCCGGCACGGTGATCTTGATCGGGCCGTCGGTGAGCGAGCGGAGCAGCTCCACGTCGCGGACCTCCACCGGCCGCGTGCGGGTGATCGGGCCCACGACCCGCGGGACGGAGTTCTCGTGGCCCGTGCGGTCGAGAGCGACCCCCGGCTCGTCGAGGTCGACGCCGTCGAGCGCCGTCGCGAAGCGGTTCGAGTAGCTCTCACGCCGCATCTCGCCGTCGGTGATGACGTCGACGCCGGCGCGCTCCATGTCCTGGACGGCGAGCCGGGTCGCGTCGTCCTGGGCCTCCTCGAGGTACGGCTCCGGCACACGCCAGAGCTCGCGCGCCCGCACGCGCGGCGGCAGCCGCTCTCCGAGCCGCTCCCGGTCGATCAGCCAGTCGGGCTGCGGGTAGCTTCCCACCACCGTCGTGACGAGCGCGCTCACCGCGCCAGCTTATGCGCCGGCGCGACCACGGGTCAGCCGGGTCGCCGCCTAGCCGGGCGGGACGTCGTACGGCTCGTCGAGCACCTGTCGCCTGGGAGCGAGGTCCTCGCCGTGGACGAGGAGCGCGTTGATCGCCACGACCGCGAGCGCGATGGTGAGCACGGCCCAGAGCGGGAATGCGACGAGGAACGCGATCTGGAACATGGCCGCCACCATGAGGACGAGGACCCCGACGAGCCGCGCCCAGCGCTTCCCGCCGAGGATCCCGAGGCCGACGAGCACCTGGACGCCGCCGAGGACGAACCAGATCGCGGCCCACCCGTCGTAGTCCCAGAAGAGGAGCCCGTCGGGCGTGACCGCGAAGATCTCCTCCCTGGCGACGGCCGCGATCCCCTGGATGAGGTTGAAGCCGCCCAGGAGGAGGATGAGGACGGCGGCGAACCGGACGCGGTCGCGCATGGCGGCGAGCCTAGCACCCTGGGCTGGGGACCAGGGTTATCGCGCCGCAGACTCGTCCTCCTGCGACGTGCTCAGATGCCGAGAATCTGCTTCTTCTTCGCCTCGAACTCCGCGTCGTCGATGATCCCCTGGTCTCGCAGGCTGGCGAGCTTCTGCAGCTCGGCGGCGTAGTCAGGCGCTGCGGCGGCCGGCGGTGCCGCGGGCGGTTCCGGCTCGTCGTAGCCGCCGCTCATCGCGTCGTGCATGTACGCCTGGCGACGCGACGTGCGTCGCGCCGTGCGGCGCGCCACTCTACGGGACGGTCCAAACATCGTCGATCCTCCTCTTCTCGAAGGGGCTACTGGCCGGCTGCCGCCGCCTCCTCGGCGGCCAGCATGCCGAGGGCGACGAGATCGAGCGGGTGGATGAAGCCGTCGCTGATGCGGAAGCCGCCGGCGCGGACGATTGCGTCCCGAAGCGGGATCGCCCACCGGTGCTCCAGCAAGATCAGCGCCGCGGCGGTGTCGTTGGGGATGTCGTCGACGACGTCCCAGACGTTCTCGTCCTCGAAGAGGTCGACACCCTCGGCCGTCGCCTCCGCGCCGGCCTCGGCTCCCGCCTCGGCGCCCTCGAGGCCGCCGGCTCCGAGGCCGACCAGCGCCCCGACGACGGCGCCGAACTCGGCCGCCTCTTCGTCGCTCAGGTCGCTGCGCTCCAGCGTCGTCACCTCGCCGTTCGCGTCCTTGTGGACGGCGAGCCCGTCGATCACGCGCACGACGTCGTTCTCCTTCAGCCGATCGAGCTCGGCGAGGATCTCCCCCCGGAAGTCGGGCTGCTGGAACCCGAGCACGATCAGCTGGACGGGTCCAATTGCCATCACGTCTCCTTTCGCGGTTCGAGGCGAGGATCGCACTCCTCGACACGGCAAGCATACGCCTGCAGCCGACTTTCACCCGGGTGGACGAACGCCCGAGGGGATCAGCGACGGCGGCTCCGGATCCGGGGCTGACCGGAAACGTCCGCGCTCGATCGGTGTATCGTCGGGCCGCGTGCTCACCGTCCTGCTCGTTACCTGGCTCGTCGTCGCGGTCGCGTTCGGGATCACGAGCTGGCTCCTCCCGGGCATGGACGTCTCCGGCGGATTCGGAAGTTACCTCTGGGTCTCGGCGCTGTTCGGGCTCGTCAACGCGGTCGTCGGAACGATCCTGCGGCGGCTCACCCTCCCCCTGACGCTCCTCACCCTCGGGCTGTTCTCCCTGATCCTCAGCGCGGTCCTCCTCGCCGTCACGGACGCGCTGACCGACCGCCTCACCATCGACGAGTTCTTCTGGACGGCGATCTGGGCCGCGATCATCCTCGCGTTCGTTACGGTCTTCCTGGAAGCCGCCGCACTGGCCCTCCTGCGGCGGGTTGGCAAGTAGCCCGACCGCATGCGAACATCTGTTCGTGCTGGGCGAGGCGACGATCCTACACGCCGACGTCGACGCGTTCTACGCGTCGGTCGAGCAGCGGGACGATCCCCGGCTGCGCGGGCGGCCGGTGATCGTCGGCGCGGGGGTCGTGCTCGCCGCCAGCTACGAGGCCAAGGCCTACGGCGTCCGTACCGCGATGGGCGGCGCGCAGGCCCGCCGTCTCTGCCCGCAGGCGGTCGTGGTCGCGCCCCGCATGTCGGCCTACGCCGAGGCGAGCAAGGCGCTGTTCCGGGTCTTCGAGGACACGACGCCCCTGGTCGAAGGGCTCTCCATCGACGAAGCGTTCCTCGACGTTCGCGGGTTGAGGCGGCTCTCGGGCACGCCGATCCAGATCGCGGTGCGGCTGCGACGCGACGTCCGCGACCGCGTCGGCCTGCCTATCAGCGTCGGGGTGGCCAGGACGAAGTTCCTCGCCAAGGTGGCCAGCGGCGTGGCGAAGCCCGACGGACTGCTCGCGGTGCCGCCCGATCGCGAGTTGGTCTTCCTCCACCGGCTCCCGGTCGAACGGCTCTGGGGCGTCGGAGCCGTGACCGCCGCCAAGCTCCACGACCGGGGGATCGCGACCGTCGGCGAGGTCGCGCAGCTGGCCGAGGCCACGCTGGCGTCCATGCTCGGCCGAGCGTCGGGCAGGCAGCTCCACGCACTCGCCCGCAACCGCGATCCCCGCCCGGTACGGGTGGGCCGCCGGCGCGGCTCGATCGGGTCGCAGCGCGCGCTCGGCCGGTCTCGGAGATCGCCCGACGCCGTGGACGCCGTCGTCCTCGCCCTGGTCGATCGGGTGACACGCCGCATGCGGGCCGCGGGGCGCATCGGCCGTACCGTCGTGCTCCGGCTGCGCTTCGACGACTTCTCCCGCGCGACCCGGTCGCACACGCTGCCCCTGGCGACCGCCCACACGCAGACGATCCTCGTCACGACGAGAGGGCTGCTGACGACGGCCGGGCCGATGATCGAGCGCCGGGGGCTCACGCTGGTCGGCGTGACGGTCGCCGACCTCGCCAGCGCTCCCCCTGTACAGCTCGCGCTCCCGTTCGACCGCCACAGCGGCGACGCCCTCGACGCCGCGCTCGACGAGGTCCGCGACCGGTACGGGCCGGACGCCGTGACGCGGGCCGTGCTGCTCGGCCGTGACCAGGGACTGCAGGTGCCGCTTCTACCTGACTGAGGGGCGCAGCGCAGGCACGACGTCCTGCGCGAAGCGCTCGAGCTGGACGAGCGGCTCCTCGTCGGGCCAGAAAACGAACGTGTCGAAGCCGAGGTCCTCCGCGAACCCGCTCAGCGTCTCGATCCAGTGCTCGGGCGGGCCCTCGAGCAGGCCGTCCGTCGGGCCGTCGGCGATCGTGCCCCCGACGTTGTAGACACGGCGGATCTCGGACGGATCGCGCCCGGCGGCGGCCGCGCCCTCGTCGATCCGCCGCATCATGGCGGGGACGAGCTCCGGCGTCGCCCAGAAGAGCGACGGCACCCAGCCGTCGGCGAGGCGCCCGGTCAGCGCGAGCGCGCGCGGCCTCCCCACCCCCAGCCAGATGCCGATCGGATGCGCCGGCGCCGGGCCGGGGTGCAGGCCGCGCACCGAGTAGTGCCGGCCCTCGAACGCGATCGTGCGCTCGCCGCTCCAGAAGGCGCGGATGATCCGGACCGCCTCCTCGAGCGAATCCAGCGCCTCGCGCCCGGACCGAACGGGGCCGCCCATGGCGCCGATCGCCTCCCAGAACGCGCCCGCGCCGAGGCCGAGCTCGAAGCGCCCACCCGAGAGCGCGTCGAGCGAGGCGGCCTGCTTCGCGATCATCGCCGGGCCCCGCAGGGGCAGGTTCGCGACGTCGGGGAAGACGCGGACCCGCTTCGTGCGCGCGAGCAGGTCGGCCAGGAGCGCCCAGGTATCGAGGAAGCGCGACTGGTACGGGTGATCCTGGATCCCCACCAGGTCGAGCCCGAGCTCGTCGGCCCGGCGGGCGAGCGCGCGCGCAAGCTCCGCGTCGGCGCTCGCCGGGACGATGCTGATCCCGAATTCGAGCAGTCGGCCGTACCTGGACGTCATGACGCGTGGCCCTCCGGTGGACCGTAGTCTCGCATCGACCGACCGTCTCGCTTCGGTACGCTCGTGGCGTGGCCGAGGCGAGCGAAGTCGTGGTGCGGGACAACGCGGTCGCAAGCCGCTACGAGCTGCTGGTCGACGGCACCCGAGCCGCCGAGCTCCACTACCTCCCCACCCGCGGCGACGCCGTCGTTCTCGTCCACACCGAGGTCGCGCCGGAGGTCGAGGGCCGGGGCCTCGGCGGGCGGCTCATCGCCGGAGCGCTCGAGGATCTCCGCGCGCGCGGGCAGAGCGTCATCCCCGTCTGTCCCTTCGCGAGCGCCTACCTCCAGCGCCACCCCGAGTACGCCGACCTGCTCGAGCGCAAGAAAGCGCCGGCACGAGAAGGAGGTTGACCATGGCTTCGGAGGAGAAGATCAGAAACCGGATCGAGGAGCTCGTGGGCGAGGAGCACCGGCTCTGGGAGGCGGAGTCGCGCGGCGAGGCGGACGACGACGCCCGCCACCGCCTCGGCGAGCTCAGGCTGACCCTCGACCAGTGCTGGGACCTGCTGCGCCAGCGGCGGGCGCTCGAGGAGTTCGGCCTGGACGCCGACGCGGCGCGGGTGCGCCCGCCGGACACGATCGAGCGCTACGACCAGTAGCCGACGGCCGGTATTACCGCCGGGTCCTGCCGTCCTCGGCAGCGGCCTCGGGCACCTGCTCGTCGGGTAGGAGGTCGCGCCTGCGCTCGATACCCGCGATGCGGTAGATGTCCGCCTCGTCGAGCGTCTCGTGCTCCACGAGGGCATCGGCGAGCGTGTCGAGCCGCTCGCGGTTCTCACGGAGCTGCTCGAGCGCCTCCTCGTAGCACTCGTCCACGATCCGTCGCACCTCGGCGTCGACGAGCTCGAGCGTCCGGTCGGACGCATGCCCGGCTCCGGCGAACAGCATCGGCTCCTCGTCCGGCCGAGGCAGCACGGAGACCTTGCCCACGGCGTCCGACATGCCCCAGCGTCCGACCATCTGCCGTGCGATGCGCGTCACCTGCTCCAGGTCCGATTCGGCGCCGGTGGTCACGTCGCCGTAGACGAGCTCCTCCGCCGCGTGGCCGCCGAGCGCGCCGACGATGCGACCTCGCAGGTAGGCGGCGCCGTAGCCGTAGCGGTCCTCGTCCGGACTCTGGAAGGTGACGCCCAGCGCTCGCCCTCGCGGGACGATCGACACCTTTCGCACGGGGTCGGCACCGGGCTGGAGCATGCCGAGGACGGCATGCCCGCCCTCGTGGTAGGCCGTCCGGCGGCGGTCCTCGCCCGAGAGCACGATCCTCCGCTCGGCGCCGAGGACGACCTTCTCGAGGGCATCCGTGAAGTCCGCCTGCTCGACCTTCTCGCGGTCGCGGCGGGCGGCCAGGAGCGCCGCCTCGTTGACGAGATTTTTGAGGTCCGCGCCGACCATGCCGGGCGTCGACGAGGCGATCGCGCCGAGGTCGACGTCGTCGGCGAGCGGCACGGAGCGCGTGTGCACGGCGAGGATCTGGCGGCGGCCCACCTGGTCCGGCGGGTTGACGGAGACCCGGCGGTCGAAGCGGCCCGGGCGCAGGAGCGCCGGATCGAGCACGTCCGGACGGTTCGTCGCACCCAGGACGATGACGCCCTCGGCGCCGGTGAACCCATCCATCTCCGTCAGGATCTGGTTGAGCGTCTGCTCGCGCTCGTCGTGCCCGCCGATCGCGCCGCCTCCGCCCCGCGCCCGGCCGATGGCGTCCAGCTCGTCGATGAAGATGATCGCCGGCGCCGCCTTCTTCGCCTGCTCGAAGAGATCGCGTACCCGGCTCGCCCCGACTCCGACGATCATCTCGATGAACTCGGACGCCGAGAGCGAGAAGAACGGCGCGTCGGCCTCGCCCGCGACGGCGCGGGCGAGGAGCGTCTTGCCCGTGCCCGGGGGCCCGGACAGGAGCACGCCCTTCGGGATCGCCGCCCCGAGCCGCCGGTAACGGTCGGGGTTCTTGAGGAAGTCCACGATCTCGACGAGCTGCTCCTCGGCTTCCTCGATACCGGCGACGTCGGCGAAGGTCGTCCGCGTGCCGGAGGTCTCGTAGCGCTTGGCGCGCGAGCGGCCGAGCCCGCCGATGCCTCCGCCGGCGGCGGCCGCCGTCCTGCGCATGAGCAGGACGAAGAGCCCGACGAGCAGGAGGGTCGGCCCGAAGCTGAGGAGCAGCGTCAGCCAGAAAGACCTGGCCTGCTCCAGCGGCTCGGCGCTCACCACCACGTCCTCGCGGACGAGCGACTCGAAGAGGTCGTCCTCGGCGAAGGACGGACGGACCGTCTCGAAGCTCGTCGAGGTCTCGCCGTCCTCGCCGGGCGGATAGGTGAACTCCTCCTGGAACTCGCCCTGGATGTCCTCCCCTCTCGAGCGCACCTCGGCCACGTTCCCCGCGTCCACCTGCTCGCGGAAGACGGTGTACGGCACGTCGACCCTCCCGCCGCCGCCGGGGAACAGGAAGACGATCAGCCAGTTGACGGCGAGCAGCCCGAGCAGGAACCACCAGAACCAGCGGCCTCCGGGAATGCGCCCGCCCGCGGCACCGCCGCCGGCCCGCTTCGAGCCGGGCCGCTCCCCCTCCACCCGCCAGGGCGTCGGCTCGGAGCCGCGCCGCTCGTCCGCCCGCTTCTCGTTGCCGGCTTCCGCCATCACCCCATAGTGGCAGAGCGTCCGGCAACGAACCCGTCGCTACCCCGCTTGTACTCCCCCATCGCGTCGTGCCAGAACTGCAGGTGCCAGTGGTCCGGCGCCTCCATGACGCCGTCCAGCGACACGAACTCGGACACGATCAGCTTCCTCAATTCCGCTCCTCCTCCCTGTTGCGTGGCGGTCCTCACTTGAGGACGCGGTAGCGCAGGTGCGTGACGCCGGGGGACTCGATCACCCTGGTCGGCTTCAGCTCGACCTGCTCGCCGCCGGTGTCGTCGAACAGTCGGACGCCGCCGCCGAGCAGCAGGGGTGCGACGTGGATCTGGATCTCGTCGAGCAGGCCGGCCCGCAGGCACTGCTGGGCGATGCTCGCGCCTCCGGCCACGCTGACGTCCTTGTCGTCGGCGGCCGCCTTCGCCTGCTCGACCGCGCTCTCGATTCCGTCCGTCACGAAGGTGAACGTCGTCCCCCCGTCCTTGGCCAGCGGCTCCCGCTCGGCGTGCGTGACGACGAAGACCGGCTTGTGGAAGGGGGGCTCGTCGCCCCAACCCTGCGCGTTGTCGAACATCCGCTTGCCCAGCACGACGGCGCCCGTGGCCTGCAGGCCTTCCTCCACGACCTCGGAGCTCGAGTTCGTCTCGCCGCCCTCGAGGCCGTGGGGCTCGCGCCAGCTCGCCAGGCGGACCAGCCATTCGTGGAGCCGCTCGCCGCCTCTGCCGAGCCCAAGCTCAGGTCCGTCGTCCGGCCCGGCGACGAATCCGTCCAGCGACGTCGTGATGTCAAGCACGACCTTGCCCATCTCACCCTCCTCGTTCGTGGGTCGCCGCCCGCCGCGCAGGCTACGGGTCTTGGTGTCCTCCGGTAGAGACAGACCGTCACCCGGGAACTCATCGGTGCCGCTCCTTCGGCTGCCAGAAGGCGAGCTCGCCGCCCGCGGGCGTCGCCACGACGCTCCGCCAGCCGGCCGGGCCCTCGCGAGGCGGAAGCGACACCGTCGCGCCGAGATCGCGCGCCCGCTCCGTCGCCTCCACGATGCAGGAGACCTCGACGTAGGGCAGCCAGAGGGGGCGGCAGGTATCGCACTCGACGATGCCGCCGCCGATCGCGCCGCCCAGGGCGAGGGCGAGGTATGAGCCCGGGCCGGCGTCGACCCGCTCGGCCCGCCAGCCGCACAGCTCCGCGTAGAGCGCCTTCGCCTCGGGCAGGTCGGGTGTGTGCAGCTCCAGGTGGACGACGGGTTGCGAGGAGGCAGGAAGCACGTCCTGCTCCCTGTGACCCGAGCCGCCCCCGGAATTCATCGGTCTTCTCTAGGCTGTCGAGAGCGATGGGCCCCTCCGCCTCCCCGACGGCGCAGGACCGCGAGCTGCTGGAGGCTGCGCGCGCGGGCGACGAGGACGCCTTCCGCCGGCTGGTCGAGGCACGACGGGGGGAGCTCCACGCCCACTGCTACCGCATGCTGGGCTCGCTCCACGACGCCGAGGACGCGCTGCAGGAGGTCATGCTCCGGGCCTGGCGGGGCCTCGCCCGCTTCGAGGGCCGGAGCTCGCTTCGCTCGTGGCTCTACACGATCGCGACGAACACCTGCCTCAACGCGATCGAGCGGCGACCCAAGCGCGTGCTGCCGATCGACTACGGCCCGGCCGCCGACCCTCACACGACCCCGGGGGAGCCTCTCGTCGAGTCCGTGTGGATGGAGCCCTACCCGGACGACAGGCTGGGCGTCGAGGACGGGTTCGCCGCGCCCGAGGCCCGCTACGAGCAGCGCGAGAGCGTCGAGCTCGCCTTCGTTGCCGCGCTCCAGCACCTGCCGCCCAACCAGCGGGCGGCGCTCATCCTCCGCGAGGTGCTCGGTTTCTCGGCGCGCGAGGTCGCCGAGACGCTCGAGACCACGGTCGCGTCCGTGAACAGCGCGCTCCAGCGGGCCCGCGCCACGGTGGAGGAGCGCCTGCCCGAGCAGAGCCAGCAGGAGACCCTGCGCTCGCTCGGCGACGACGGCATCCGCGAGCTCGTCGAGGGCTTCATGGACGCGATGGCGCGCGGCGACGTCGACGCGGTCGTCGCGCTGCTGACCGAGGACGCCGCGTGGTCGATGCCGCCGATGGCGACCTGGTATCGGGGCGAGGCGCTCGCCGTGTGGCTCGGCGAGTGGCCCCTGTCGGGCGAGTGGCGCTGGAGTCATCTCCCCGCACGTGCCAACGGCCAGCCGGCCGTCGCGAGCTACACCTGGGACGAGGAGAAGGCGGTCTACCGTGCGTTCTCGCTCAACGTCCTGACGATCCGCGGCAGGCGGATCGGCGACGTCACGTCCTTCATCGCACGGTCGGAGCCGGCTCCGGACCGCCTCCACCTCGCGCGCTGGCCGGACGAGCCCGCCGACTCGCGGCGGCTCGACGCCTTCTTCGAGAGCTTCGGCCTGCCGAGCGAGCTTCCCGCCTAAGACACGACCTTGAGGGCGCTGGAGAAGCCCGTGCCGAGCGGCTCCTGGACGCCCATGTGCAGGTAGCCGAGCGCTTCGAGCTCGCGCGCGCGGCGCAGCGGGCCCGCGTCCACCGCACGCAGGCCGGCGTCCTCGACGAGCTGGGCGACCGTGCGCTTGGCGTCCTCGTCGTCGGAGGCGATGAAGACGTCGAGTGGCTGCCCGGCGACCTTGCCGCCGCCGGCGAGCGTGCCCGCGAACGTCGTGTTGAACGCCTTGACCACCTTCGCGTTCGGCGCCGCATCCGCGACCTCCTGGGCGCCGGAGCCGGCCTCCGGGACGATGGGCTCGAAGGCCTCCAAGTCGAGCGGGTTGGTGATGTCGACCACGACCTTGCCGTCGAGCTGGTCGCCGTAGCGCTCGACCACCTCTCGGGAGACCGGGTACCAGACTGCCAGCACGACGACGTCGCCCGCGATCGGGTCGCCGACGGTGCCGGCCTTGACGGAGTCCTCGAGCTCGGCCGCGAGCTCCTCGGCGTGCGCCTGCTCGGTGCCGAGCAGCGTGACGTCGTGCCCGCCGGCGACCGCTCGCGTCCCGATCCCGCGGGCCATGTTGCCGGTGCCGATGATGGTGATCTCCATGGTCCTCTCCTTCGCTCGGTTTCCGCGACCGTGCCCGGTCGTCCAGGTTCTTTCCCGTCGGCGTCGGTCTCACGCCGGCACGCGGCTAACCGCCGCGCGCCCGGGCCGTCTTAACCTCCCGTGCAGGGCCCCGCGAACGTATCGGCACGGGGCCGACGCTCTTTGGGGGGAGAAGGAGGAGCGCTCGTCGGCTGCGGGGGGCGTGCGTGAGCCCGCTCCCGCCCGGAGCGTGGCGGCTCGTGCTGAAGCGCGCGGCGCACGACCGGTTGGTCGTCGCCGCCGCGTTTCTGACGATCCTGCTGGCGGCCACGCTGCTCGCGTCGGGCCCCGTCTACTCCGAGGCGGTGGCGCTCAGCGGCCTGCGCCGCACGCTCGAGGACGCACCGGTGCGCGAGGTGACGGTCGCCGTCCAGGGACGGCTGCCCACCGCCGAGCGCGCCGCCGCGGACGAGCGCGTCACGCGCACCCTCGAGGAGGTCTTCGGGCGGGACGGCGTCACGATCCACCGCAGCGGCCTCTCCGACTCCTACGCTCCGCCCGCGATCGAAGGCGTGCCTGACGACGCGCTGGCCGTCTTCGGCTCCTACGACGACCTGCGCGGCCACGCGGAGCTCGTCGCCGGCGACTGGCCGGCCGGCCCGCTCGAGGGCGGCGGCGTGCAGGCGGCGCTGCCGGAGCC
>JBOHAK010000279.1:0-3828 GCA_050697795.1 Gaiellaceae bacterium | reverse complement strand
GTCGTGGCCCATCGCGTCCTCAACGCGACGATCCTGGCTGTAGTCGTTTTGGCCGTGGGCGCGCCCGCCGGAGCACAGAGCGGGCCGAACGCGTCCGCCCGGGCGAGCGGCGTCCGCATCGTCGTGCCGGGCGGAGACGGCGGCACGGCCGGCGTCGTCACCGCGCCTCCGCAGGCGAGCGCCACGCTGAACGGCTGGTCATACGGGGAGGGAGCCGTGTCCGTGGGCTCGACGTCCACAGCGGCCCGCACCGGCGGCGCCTCGGGCTCGGCGACGTCGAATGCGAGCGCGACGATCCAGTCGGTCTCGCTCTTCGGCGGCGAGATCACCGCCGACGGCGTCTTCGCGAAGGCGAGCGCCCGCGCGGCCGGCAGCGGCGCCAACGGCTCGCTCTCGGCCTCGTCCCTCTCCAACCTCGTCATGCTGGGCAACCCGGTCCAGGCCGTGCCGAACGCGCGCGTCGCCCTCGCCGACTGGGGCTACGCGGTCCTGCTCGAAGAGGCCGTCGTGCGCCAGAACGGCGCGCGCCGCGGCTATCGCGGCTTCGTCTCGGGGCTGCACGTCGTGCTCACGAAGGAGCACGGCGGGCTTCCGGCCGGCGCCGAGATCACGATCGGCTACGCCGAGTCGGCCGCGAGCGCGCCCAGGCCCGCGCCCGCCCAGCCGGTCCCGCAGCCGCAGCCCCAGCCCGATCCGCCCGCAGCGGGCGGCGGCGCCGGAGGCTCCCAGGAGCCGCGCGACCCCGTGCCGGCTCCGCCCGGCTCCGCCCCGGAGCCCCCGCGGACGGTGAAGAACCCTCCGCCCAACGTGCGGCCCGAGATCACCGACCGCGGCTACGTGTTCCCGGTCTACGGACCGGCGTCGTTCACGGACGACTTCGCCGCCGCCCGCGCGACCACGGGCTGGCACCACGGCAACGACATCTTCGCCCAGCTCGGCGCGCCCGTGCTGGCGGTCACCGACGGGACGCTCTTGCTCGTCGGGTGGAACGACGTCGGGGGAAACCGGGTCTGGCTCCGCGACGCGGACGGCAACGAGTTCTACTACGCCCACCTCTCCGCCTTCTCGCCGCTGGCCCGCGAGGGCGTTCAGGTGAAGGCGGGCGACGTGATCGGGTTCGTCGGCACCACGGGCGACGCCGTGGGAACGCCGCCGCACCTCCACTTCGAGATCCATCCCCGCGACCTGCTGTGGATGGGCTACGACGGCGTCGTGAATCCGTACCCCTACCTGACGGCCTGGCTCCGCCTCGACGACGTCGACTTCGGCGGCTGGACGCCGCAGCCCGGCCGCGCGCCGCAGGCGGGCGCCGTGCTCCTGCAGGCGGAGGACATCTCGACGCTCTCCGGGGTGGGCGACGACACGCTCTCGTCGTACCTCCTCATGCCCGACCTCTTCGGCGAGGGCGGGCCGGGACCGGCGATCGTCGGCGCCGACCCCGGCTTCGGCGGCTAGCGCCTAACGGTCGGCGTCTAGGCGCTCTCGTTCGACTGGTACTCGAAGGGCTGCTCGGGGCCGAGGACCTTGTCCTTCAGCCACCGGCGCGTCTCCGGGCCCGTCGCCGGGTTGAAGAGGACGCCGAGCGTGATGCCGGCGAGCAGGAGCGTCATGTTCCTGCCCGTGTGCGACTGCGTGCCCTGCACACGGCTGCCGGCCTTGCGTAGCTCCTCGACCGCCTTGCGCAACTCGTCCTGGAGATCGCTGTCGCGCGCCACGCGCCTCGCGACGCCCGTTGCGCCGCGGTCGCCGAGCAGCTCCTCGTAGATCTTGCGCGCCGAGCCGTAGGCGTTCTTGACGTGCTCGTGGAGCTCGTCGTCCTGCGCCATCCGCTCGACGTAGGGCCGGGCCGTGTCGACGGCACCGCTCACTCTGTCCTTCATCGCTGTCCTTTCGTCGCGTTCGCCGCCATTATCTACCCCCGCGGCGCCATGGAAAACTCGAGCAGCGCGCCGCTCGGAAGCGCGGCCTCGAGCACCTCGCCGATCCCGTCGGCGAGGACGAACCGCATCGAGTCGCGGACGTCGTCCGGGAGGTCCTCGAGGTCGCCCTCGTTCTCCCGCGGGAGAATCACCGTGGAGATCCCTGCGCGCTGCGCCGCGAGCACCTTCTCCTTCACGCCGCCGATCGGGAGCACCTGGCCCGTGAGCGTGATCTCGCCCGTCATCGCCACGTCCTCGGAGATCGGTGTGCCGAGCGCGAGCGAGGCGAGCGCCGTCGCCATGGCGACGCCCGCGGAGGGGCCGTCCTTCGGCACCGCGCCCGCCGGAACGTGGATGTGGACGTCCCGGTCCTCGAACCAGTCCGAGTCGAGTCCGAGGACGCGGCCGTGGCCGCGCACCCAGGAGAGCGCCGCCTGCGCGGACTCCCGCATGACGTCGCCGATCTGGCCGGTGACGGTCAGGCGCCCCTGGCCGGGCATCGCGGTCGCCTCGACGAAGAGGATGTCGCCGCCGACGGGCGTCACCGCCAGCCCGGTCGCCACCCCGGGGTCCGACGTGCGCTTGCGCGCCTCGGCCGAGAAGCGCCGGCGGCCGAGCCAGGCGCGCACACGCTGTTCGTCCACCCGTGCGCCCTTGCGCTTCCCCTCGGCGATCTCGCGTGCCGCCTTCCGGCAGAGCGCGGCGATCTCGCGGTCGAGGCTGCGGACGCCCGCCTCGCGCGTGTACTCCCGCACGAGCAGGCGCAGCGCCTTCTCCGTGAACGTCACGCGCTTCGGGTCGAGCCCGTGGGCCTCCACCTGCTTGGGCACGAGGTAGCGGCGCGCGATCCCGACCTTCTCGTCCTCGGTATAGCCGGAGAGCGGGATGATCTCCATGCGGTCGCGGAGCGGCGGAGGAATGGGCTCGAGCTGGTTCGCGGTGCAGATGAAGAGCACCTGCGAGAGGTCGAACGGCAGGTCGAGGTAGTGGTCGCGGAAGTGGGAGTTCTGCGCCGGGTCGAGCACCTCGAGCATCGCGCTCGACGGGTCGCCGCGCCAGTCCGAGCCCATCTTGTCGATCTCGTCGATCATGAAGACCGGGTTCTTCGTGCCGGCGTCGCGGAGGGCGCGGATGATCGTTCCGGGCATTGCGCCGATGGAGGTGCGACGGTGGCCCCGGATCTCGGCCTCGTCGCGCACGCCGCCGACGGACACGCGCACGAACTTGCGGCCGAGCGCGCGGGCGATCGACTGCCCCAGGGACGTCTTGCCGACGCCTGGGGGGCCGACGAAGGCCAGGATGGGGCCGGAGAGCTTGTTCGTCAGCTTCTGCACGGCCAGGTGCTCGACGATCCGCTCCTTGACCTTCTCGAGGTCGTAGTGGTCCTCGTCGAGGATCTGCCGGGCGGCCTTGAGATCGAGCTCGTCGTCAGTCGTCTCATTCCAGGGGAGCGAGAGGATCCACTCGAGGTACGTCCTGATGACGCCGTACTCGGCGGCGGCGGGCGGAAGCTTCGAAAGCCGGTCGAGCTCGCGCCGAGCCTGCCTGTCGGCTTCCTCAGGAAGATTCGCCTCCTCGACCTGCGCGCGCAGTTCGGCGATCTCGGCCTGCTGCTCGTCGGTCTCGCCCAGCTCCTCCTGGATCGCCTTGAGCTGCTGGCGGAGGAAGTACTCGCGCTGCGACTTGTCCATCTCCTCCTGGACCTGCGACTGGATCTTCGTGCCGAGCTCGAACACCTCCAGCTCGCGCGAGAGAATCGCCGTCAGCTTGCGCAGGCGTTCCTCGACGTCGACCAGCTCGAGCAGCTCCTGCTTCTCCTCGGTCTTCAGCCGGATGGTCGATGCGATCAGGTTGGCGAGGGCGCTCGGCGTCTCCGCGTTGGCCGCGGCGAGGAGCAGCTCCTCGGGGA
>JBOHAK010000278.1:0-5868 GCA_050697795.1 Gaiellaceae bacterium | reverse complement strand
GCGTCGCGACGAGCATCCGCGCCTCGCGCGCGTGCCGGAGCGCCTCGGGGTCTCCGCTGACGAAGTAGACAGCGTCCTTCCGCGCGAGCTCGCGCCAAGGCAGCGCGTCGCTGCCGCGCGGGACGAGCTTGCGGCCGACGACCGTGATCGTCCGCTCGCCCATCGCGTCCACGTGCACGAGCGCGCGTCGCGTCCGCTCGCCGCTCGGTGCCGCGTGCACCTCGATTCCGAGCGACTCGAGCCGTTCCCGCGCCCGCCGCCCGAGCTCGTCCCGGCCGAGCCCCGTGAAGAACGTGCACGAGCCGGCGAGCCGCACCAGCTGAGCCGCGGCCACCGAGCCGCCGCCTCCCGGCTCCTCCCAGCACTCGTGCGCGTGCACGATCCCGCCGGACGCCGGCATCTCCGCGACGCGGAGGAACTCGCACCACTCCACGTGGCCCACGACCGCCACGTCCATCCCGGCAGTCTCACACGCGCGACCCCGGACGCGTTAGAACGGGTGGATGACCGCGACCGCCATCCCGCCCTTCGAGCGCTTCTACGCCGCGCACTGCGACGAGGTGTTCCGTCTCCTCGCGCGCAGGATCGGCCGCCAGGCGGCGGAGGACGCGTTCCAGGAGACGTTCCTGCGGGCGCTGCGCGCCTACGAGAAGCTCGAGCACGGGCGGCACCTGCGGGCGTGGGCGTTCACGATCGCGACACGCGTCGCCGTCGACGAGCGTCGGCGGGCGGTTCCCGTCCTCGAGCCGAGGGAGGTACCGGTCACCGACGAGCGTCCGGCGTACGCCGAGCTCGAGCATCTGGCCGGCGGGCTGCCCCCGACCGAGCGGGCCGCGGTGGTCCTGCGGTACGGCTACGACCTCTCCTACGACGACATCGGCAGCGCGCTCGGCTCGAGCGCGGAGGCCGCGCGCCAGGCGGCATCGTCCGGCGTGCGGCGCCTGCGAAGGAGGCAGACCACATGACCGCCGTTCCCGACCATCTCGACAACCGCTTCCGCAAGGCCGCGTCCGAGGCCGGGCTCCTCGACGTCGCCTACGACCTCGCCGACTCGCCGGTCGGGCCGCTGCTCGTCGCCGCGAGCGCCCGCGGGCTGTGCCGGATCTCGTTCGACCCCGAGCCCGAGCGCGAGCTGGACGCGCTGGCGCGCGCATTCGGCACGCGGGTACTGCGCTCGCCGAGCGGCGTGGACCTCGTACGGCGTGAGCTCGACGAGTACTTCGAGGGTCGCCGGCGCGACTTCGACCTCGACGTCGACCTGAGCCCGCTCCCCGCGTTCCAGCGCGACGTGCTCGAGCAGCTGGTCCGGGTCCCGTACGGCAACGTCGACACCTACGGCGGACTGGCCCGGCGGATCGGCCGCCCCCGGGCGGCGCGGGCCGTGGGCGGCGCGCTCAACCGCAACCCGATCCCGATCGTCGTGCCGTGCCACCGCATCGTCGGGTCGACCGGGAACCTCGTCGGCTACGCCGGCGGGCTCGAGCGGAAGCGCACGCTCCTGGGTCTCGAGGGCGCAATCCTGCCCGGCTAGCGGCGCGCTCAGGCCGCTTCGCCGGTGCGTGCCTGCATCCGGCGGAGGAGCTCCCGCCGCACCTGCTCCCCGGTCAGCCTGCTGCCGCTGCGCGGGTAGGCGATGACGAGGTGGAGCGCCGGGGCGTCGTCGGTGGGGCCGCCGGGAGCCGCCCGCGGCTCCTCGACCGGAGCCGGCGGCTGTTCGATGGCGAACGGCGTCGACCGGGGCTCGGGAGCTCGGAGGACCTCCACGTCGCCGTTGCGCCGCCCGTGGAGACGGAGGTAGCACTCGCGCTCGTCGAGCGGCCGGAGGCGCGGGTGCTTGCGGAGGAAGCGCACCGCGCTGAGCGTATCGCGACCGGCGGTCGGCGCTGGTTTCCGCGGGGCCGGCCGCGGGCCTCCCTCCGGTTTCACCGTATCGGGGCCCGGCGCACCCGTGTGTGACGCAACGTCGCAGGCCTGCGTGGCTGCGTGTCGAGAGTGCGCTATCCCGCGGAGCCGAACCCTCCCCCACCCGGCGTCTCGATCGTGACCGCTTCGCCGGGGGCAAGGTCCCGCGTGACCTTGGCGGGAGCGGGGTCACCGTTCACGAGGTTGCGCCCCGGCTGGCCGGACTCCCCGCCACGCGTCCCGCCCGGGCCTCGCGCCCGCCGTTCGCTCACGATCGAGACGCGACACGGCTCGAGCGCGGTGATCTCCCGGATGACCCCGTCGCCGCCCCAGAACCGCCCGCGCCCGCCCGAGCCGAGCCGGAGCGCGTAGCGCTCCACCCGGAGCGGGTACGCGAGCTCGAGCGCCTCGACCGGCGTGTTGAGCGTGTTCGACATCGTCACGTGCACCGCGGAGGGCCCGTTCGCGCTCGGGCACGCGCCCTGTCCGCCGGCGATCGTCTCGTAGTAGGTGAACCGAGCATTTCCGAACGTCACGTTGTTCATCGTGCCCTGGCCCTGCGCCGGGACCGCGACCGCTTGGCCGAACGCCTTGAAGAGGACGTCGGCGATGCGGCTGGAGGTCTCGACGTTGCCGGCGACGACCGCCGCGGGTGGGCGCGCGTTCACGAGCGAGCCCTCCTGCGCACGCACCGTCACGGGTGCGAACGCGCCGCCCGAGGCGGGCACGTCCGGGTCGGTCAGGCAACGCACGACGAAGTAGCAGGCCGAGCGAGTCACCGCGAGCGGGCAGTTCAGGTTGCCCGGGTGCTGCGGATCCGTGCCGGCGAAATCGATCTCGATCTCGTCGCCGGCGATGGTGACGGTGACTCGGACGGCGAGCTCGCCCTCCGGAGCCTCGAGGATGTCCGCGGCGTCGAAGCGACCGTCCGGGAGCCCCGCGATCGCCGCTCGCACGCGGCGCTCCGAGTACGCGTAGAGCTCCGCCATTGCCGCCGTCACGCGGTCGCGCCCTCGCCGCTTGCAGAGCTCGGCCAGCCGGCGCTCGGCAAGCCGGTGCGCGGCGAGCTGAGCGCGGAGGTCGCCGCGCCGCTCGTCCGGGTTGCGCATGTTCGCGAGCAGGATCGTGATCACCTCGTCCGTGAGGCGGACGGGCGGCAGGACGAGGCCTTCCTGGTAGAGGTCGGTCGAGCCGGCGGGCAGGCTGGCCGGCTCCGCGCCTCCGACGTCGGCGTAGTGAGCCCGGGAGACGGCGAAGCCGGTCTCGGTGCGCGAGACGAGCGTGACGTCGGGCAGGTGGGTCCCGCCGGTGAACGGGTCGTTGACGACGAAGGTCTCTCCCAGCCGGGGATCGTGCTCGCGCACGGCGGAGACCGCCTCGGGCATCGCGCCGAGGTGGACGGGGATGTGCTCCGCCTGGGCGATCATGCGGCCGTCCTCGGCGAAGAGGGCGGTCGAGCAGTCGCGGCGCTCCTTGATGTTGGCAGAGAACGCCGAGCGGACGAGCACCGCTCCCATCTCCTCCGCGACCGCGCGGAGCGCGCTGCCGAGAACTTGGAGCTCGATGTTCACGATCTCGTGAGGATCATTGTGCTATTCCCATCCCTAGCCCCCTCCCACCCGGGGGGAACCCAGCACGTGGCGCCCTCGAGCTCGACGAGGGCGGGGCCGGTGACCGTCAAGGGGTCGTCTCCGCGGAGCTCGACGGTCGGGCCGGGCGTGACCTCTGCCGTCCGCACCGCGACCAGCTCCACGGAGCGCTCCCGGTCGGCGTAGCCGTACCGCTCCTCGTGCGCGCGGTGGAAGGCCGCGAGCGTGTCCCCGCCGAGTGGGACGGTCAGCTCGAACGACTGGCCGCGATAGCGCAGGTCGACCTCGCCGTCCGCCGGCAGGAGACCCGCCTCCTCGAAGGGGATCACATAGGAGCGGACCCGGTCGCGCCGTTCCTCGCTCGCCACGAGGCCGAGAGCCGAGAGGACACCGGCCGCCGCCGGGACGAGCACCTTCTCGATCCCCAGCTCCTCCGCGAGCTCGCAGGCGTGCAGCGGCCCCGCCCCGCCGAAGGCGACGAGGGCGAAGTCGCGCGGATCGTGACCGCGCTCGACGGACACGACCCGCAGCGCGCGCAGCATCTCGGCGTTCACGACCTCGACAACCGCCTCCGGCTCGAGGTCGCCGAGCGCGAGCTCGGCCGCCGCGCGGTCGAGCGGCAGCCCTCCGGCGAGCGTCTCGGGCAGGCGCCCGAGCGCCAGGTTCGCGTCCGTCACCGTCGGCTCCACCCCGCCCCGCCCGTAGCAGGCCGGCCCCGGGGCCGCCCCGGCGCTCCTCGGCCCGACGCGGAGCGCGCCACCTGCGTCGCGCCACGCGATGGAGCCGCCGCCGGCGCCCACCGTCTGGAGGTCTACCGTCGGGAGCCGGATCGGGAAGCCGTCGACCTCGCGTTCCCCGGACCTGCCGGCCTCGCCTCCTGCGATCAGGCAGACGTCGGTGGAGGTCCCGCCCATGTCGAGCGAGATCGCGTTCTCGACCCCGGCGAGCCGCGCCACGCGAGCCGCGCCGACGACGCCCGCGGCCGGTCCCGAGACGAGGACGAGCGACGGGTGGCGCGCCGCTTCCGCCAGCGTGCACACGCCGCCGGAGGAGCGCATGACCAGGGGCTCCGCGAGCCCCGCCTCGCAGCACCGCGCCGCCAGCGAGCCGAGGTACGCGGCCAGCACCGGGCCGAGGTACGCGTCGACCGCCGTCGTGGAGGCTCGCTCGTACTCACGGAACTCGGGGGCGACCTCGTGTGAGGCGACGACGTGCGCCCCTGGCAGCCGACGCCGCACCTCGTCCGCGACGAGACGCTCGTGCGTGGAATCGCGAAACGAGAAGAGGAGGCAGATTGCCACGGCCTCCGCGTCGAGCGCCGGCAGCGAGCCGAGGTCGAGCGGCTCGACGACGCCCTGGGGCCCGATCCGCTCGTGGACGCCGACGCAGCGCTCGAGCGGCACGAGCGGCTCGGGGTGCTCCTCGCACAGCCGATAGAGGTGGGCCCGCGTCTGGCGGCGCAGGTGAAGGACGTGCTCGAATCCGGCCGTGCCGACGAAGGCCGTCCGCGCGCCCTTCCGCTCCAGAAGCGCGTTCGTCGCGATCGTCGTCCCGTGCGTGAACCGCTCGAGCGGGACGTCGCCGGCGCCCACCGCCGCGGCGGCCTTGACGACCGAGCGCTCCTGCGCGCGCACGGTCGGGACCTTGGCCGTGCGCAGCCGTCCGTCGGCGAGGAGCACCGCGTCCGTGAAGGTGCCGCCGACGTCGATGCCGAGGATCGCCACAGCGCACGTCTACCACGACGGCCCGACGCCGCGGGGTTCTACTGCGCGTGGCGGCGGCGGTACGTGCGCGCCTTCGTCCGGTTCCCGCAGACCGCCATCGAGCACCAGTGCCGCGACCGGTTGCGGGCGTGGTCGTAGAAGGCCCAGCGGCAATCGTCCGCCCGGCAGGCCTTGAGCCGCGTCCAGGTGCCGTCGGTCATCGCTTCGGCGACGACCGCGAGGACTCGGCCGAGGGCGCCGTCCACGCCGCCCGCCGCAGGCTCGAGCCGAGCGTTCCCGTCCGGGTGGAAGACGACCGCGAGCCGCGCCCGTCCCGCCGTCCGGCTGAGGACGAGGGCCGCCTCCTTCCGCACGCTCACGCCGTTGTTGCCGAGTAGGAGCGTCCGGATCGCCTCGCGGAGCCGCCGCGCCGCGACGAGCTCCTCGTCCCCGGGCCGCGGGCCTCCTCGCAGCAGGTCGTGGGCGCGAAGCCAGCGCTCGAGAGCCACGGGATCGGCGAGCTCGTCGATGCCGTCCTCGACATCGAGCGTGTTGACGAAGGTGCGTACGAGCTCGAGCTCGCCGGGCGCTTCCTGCATCCCGCTCATAACCATCTATGATATATGGTCGGTTATGACGGATCCACCCTATCGGGCCGCGCACGTCTCCGAGAT
>JBOHAK010000277.1:0-1953 GCA_050697795.1 Gaiellaceae bacterium | reverse complement strand
CCTACGAGCCACCCGGTCTCGTCGAGCATGCGGAAGACGACCCAGTAGGCGAGCGCGAAGAGGAGGCCGAAGGCGAAGTGCATTCCGTAGCCGATCGCTTTGGCGTGCACGCGGTTCTCGGTGACGGCCGTTCCGAGCAGGAAGGGCAGGTCCATGCGCGTGAGGCCCAGCTCGCTCGCGGCGCGCAGGGCGGACGTCAGGACGAGCGTCCCCACGACGCCCCCGACGAGTGCGCCGGCGACGTTCACGCCGCGGCCTCCGCGCGCTCGAAGGCCGCCGCGGCGCTCACCAGCGCCAGGTGCGAGAGCCCCTGCGGGAAATTGCCGAGGAACTCGCCCGTCGACGGGTCGAGCTCCTCCGCGTAGAGCCCGACGTCGTTCGCGTGGCCCAGGAGCTCCTCCATCGTCTCCGCCGCCTCGTCCAGCCGGTCGGCGCGCGCGAGCGCCTCGACGAGCCAGAAGGAGCACGCGAGGAAAGCGCCCTCTTTGCCGGGGAGGCCGTCCTCCCCGCCGTAGCGCTCGAGGAAGGGCCCGTGCCCGAGCTCGCGGCGAGTCGCGTCGATCGTGCCCAGCATGCGCGGCGAGTCGGGCGCGCAGTACTGGAGGAGGGAGCCGAGGAGGAGGCTCGCGTCGAGCTCGTCCGAGCCCGCCGAGCGCGTGTAGCTGCCCTTCTCCTCGCTGTAGCAGCTCGTCTCGACGAGCTCCTGCACGGCCCGGGCCTGCGGCGCCCAGCGCGCGCGGCCGTCGTCCACGAGGCCGCGCTCTGCGAGACGGCACGCACGGTCGAGCGCCACGAAGCACATCATCTTCGACTGCGTGAAATGGACGGGGTCGCTCCGCACCTCCCAGAGCCCGCGATCGGGCTCCCGCCAGATGCGGCAGACGTGGTCGGCGATCCCCGCGAGGCGCCTGCCCGTGTCGGAGTCGAGCTCGAACCCGCGCTCGACGTAGAGGAAGACCGTCTGGAAGAGGTCGCCGTAGATATCGAGCTGGCGCTGCTCGACGGCGTCGTTGCCGACGCGCACCGGCCGCGAGCCGCGGTAGCCGGCGAGGGGGAGCAGGCGCTCCGCGGCCTCGGGGTTCCCGTCGAGGCCGTAGAGCACCTGGAGCCGCGGGTGCGTGAGCTGCGCCGCATGGAGGAGCCACCAGAAGAATGCCTTCGCCTCCACGGCGCAACCCAGGTCGGTGAGCGCCTCGAGCGTGAAGACGGAGTCGCGGATCCACGCGAAGCGGTAGTCCCAATTCCGCTCGCCGCCGATCGTCTCCGGCAGGGACGTCGTCGGCGCGGCTGCGATCGCGCCCGAGGGCGCGTAGACGAGCAGCTTGAGCGCGAGCGCGCTCCTCAGGACGTGGTCCTTCCAGGGACCGTCGTACTCGCGCTTCCCCGTCCACCCGCGCCAGAAGGCGATCGTGCCGTCGAGCCTCGCCTCGGCTTCGTCGCGGCTGGGAAAGACGAGCGGCTCCTCGTTGGCCGCGCCGAGCAGGACGAGCGCGCGGTCGCCGTCGCGAGCCTCGAAGCGGCCCGAGATCGCGTCTCGTCCGACCTCGGGCGCGCCGGCGCCCCAAGTGCCGACGGCGACCGCATCGCGCCGCGCGTCGGCGACGGCGACGCCACCGCGCAGGCTCAGGCGTGCCTCCCGGACGCCGTAGCCGAAGCGCGGCTCCACGCTCCAGACTAGGGGAACGCGTCCGGCGAGACCCTCGATCCGGCGGGCGACTTCGCGGAGCGGGCCGAGCGAGGTGTCGGGAAGCGAGAGCGCGTCCGTCACCCGTACTGTGCCTTCCGCCGTCACGAAGGTCGTCTCGAGGACGTTGGTGCCCGGCACGTAGCGACGCGCGGCCTCGAACGGCACCGTGGGCGCGAGCGAGAAGCGGCCGCCGCGCTCGGGGTCGAGGATCGCCGCGAAGGCGCTCGGTGAATCGAAGCGCGGGCAGCAGTACCAGTCGATCGTCC
>JBOHAK010000276.1:0-8004 GCA_050697795.1 Gaiellaceae bacterium | reverse complement strand
CTCCCGGAGGGCTCGGAGCTGGAGCTCAGGACGGGGCCGCTCGAGGAGGAGCTGGCCCGGCTCGCGGAGGAAGGGGTGCAGTCGCTTCTCCTCGAAGGCGGGCCGACGCTCGCGACGGCCGTCGTCTCGGGCGGGCTGGTGGACGGGCTGCTGCTCTTCGTCGCGCCGACCATCGCCGGCGCCGGCCCGCGCTTCCTCGGCGAGCTCCCGGAGCCCCGGCGCCTTCTGCACACCTCGGTCGAGCGCCTGGGCGACGACGTCCTCCTGAGCGGCTACCTCCGCGAGCCGTAGGAGGGTCCCGTGACGGGCGCTTGTGTTTCACGGGCACAAAGTCCGCCTGCCCCTCTCCGTGCGCCTTTCCGGGCTCCGGGCCGCCGAGGGGGCATGTCCGGCGCGCTTGTGCGCCTGGAACACAAGCTCTGGGGGCGCCGCGGACTATCGTTGGCGCCGTGTTCACGGGGATCGTGCGCGAGCTGGGGGCCGTCCAGGCCGTCGAGGAGTCCGGGACGGGCGTCCGGCTGCTCGTGCGCGCCCCCGACACGGCAGCGGAGGCCGCCGTCGGCGACTCCGTGGCCGTGAACGGCGTCTGCCTGACCGCCGTGGCCGCCGACGACGGCGTGCTCTCCTTCGACGCCGTCCCGGAGACGCTGCGGCGCAGCTCGCTCGGCCGGCTCGCCGCCGGCGTCCGCGTGAACGTCGAGCCGGCTCTCCGGGCCGGGGAGCCGCTGGGCGGGCACTTCGTCCAGGGTCACGTGGACGGGGTCGGCCGCGTGCGGCGCGCCGACGCCGAGGGGCTCGAGATCGAGGCGGGCGGCGAGATCCTGCGCTACTGCGTCGAGAAGGGCTCGATCGCCGTCGAGGGCGTGAGCCTCACGATCGCCGCCCTCGACGAGGCCTCGTTCACCGTGGCGCTGGTCCCGCACACGCGCGAGGTCACGACCCTCGGCGCGGTGGCCGAGGGCGACGAGGTCAACCTCGAGGCGGACGTGCTCGCCAAGCACGTCGAGCGGCTCCTGGAGCGATGAGGCTCGCCACGTTCGGACCCTCTGCCCGAGTCGCCTCGATACGATCTTTCGGAGGTATGAGCGCGCAGGTCGACACGCAGGCGCCCTTCGCCACCATCGAGGAGGCGATCGAGGACATCCGCCAGGGGAAGCTGGTGGTCGTCGTCGACGCGGCCGACCGCGAGAACGAGGGCGACCTCACGATCGCGGCGCAGTTCGCGACACCCGAGGCGATCAACTTCATGGCCACGCACGGCCGCGGCCTCGTCTGCCTCTGCCTGACCGAGGAGCGCTGCGAGGAGCTCGGCCTCAGGCCAATGACGGACAACAACGAGACACCGTACGAGACTGCCTTCACGATCGCCATCGAGGCGCGCGAGGGCGTCACGACCGGGATCTCGGCGGCCGACCGCGCCCACACGATCCAGGTGGCGATCGACCCGACCAAGGGCCCCGGCGACCTCGTCCAGCCCGGACACGTCTTCCCGCTGCGCGCCCGCCCCGGCGGCGTCTTGCAGCGCTCGGGCCAGACGGAGGCGGCCGTCGACCTCGCCCGGCTCGCCGGGCTGAACCCGGCCGGCGTCGTCTGCGAGATCATGAACGAGGACGGGACGATGGCGCGCGTCCCCGACCTCGTGCCCTACTGCGAGCGGCACGGGCTCAAGCTCGTGACGGTCGAGGACCTGATCGAGTACCGGCGCCGGCACGAGAAGCTCGTCGAGCGCATGACGACCGTGCGGCTGCCGACCGCCTACGGGGAGTTCACCGCGGTCGCCTTCCGTGAGGTCCTGACCGGCAAGAACCACGTCGCGCTCGTCAAGGGCGAGGTCGACGGGCGGGAGGACGTCCTCGTCCGCGTCCACTCCGAATGCCTGACGGGCGACGTCTTCCACTCGCTCCGCTGCGACTGCGGCGAGCAGCTCGAGCTCGCGCTCCGCCGCATCGCCGCCGAGGAGCGCGGCGTCCTGCTCTACATGTCGCAGGAAGGGCGAGGGATCGGCCTGCTCGCCAAGCTCAAGGCCTACGAGCTGCAGGAGAACGGGCTCGACACGGTCGAGGCGAACATCCAGCTCGGCTTCCCGCCCGACGCCCGGGAGTACGGCATCGGCTCCCAGATCCTCTCCGACCTCGGGCTCACGACGATCCGCATCCTCACCAACAATCCCCGCAAGATCACAGGAATCGAGGGCTTCGGTCTCAAGGTCGTGGAGCAGGTGCCGATCGAGGTGCCGCCGAACCTCGAGAACCGCCTCTACCTGGAGGCGAAGCGCGACAAGCTCGGCCACCGGCTGCACCACCAGGAGCAGCGCTTCGAGGAGCCGGGCGAGGAGCGGTGAACGAGCACATCGGCACCTCCGAGCACGCGGTCGGGGGGCTGCGCGTCCCCGACGGCGTCGGCATGGTCTCGGGCTCGCCGGACGGCGCCCTCCGCGCCGTCGGCATCGTCGTCGCCCGCTTCAACGGGGAGATCACGTCCCAGCTTCTCGACGGCGCGATCGCGGCCCTCGAGGAGGCGGGCGTCGAGCGCGGGCGGATCGAGGTCGTGCCGGTGCCCGGCGCCTTCGAGCTGCCGCTCGGCGCGATGGCGCTGGCGAAGACGCGGCAGTACGCCTGCATCGTCGCCCTCGGCTGCGTGATCCGCGGTGAGACGCCGCACTTCGACTACGTCGCTGCGGAGGCGGCGAGCGGCCTCCAGCTCGCCGCGCTCGAGACCGGCGTCCCCGTCTCGTTCGGCGTCCTCACGACCGACACGCGCGAGCAGGCCGAGGCCCGCGCCGGCGGCGCCCGCGGGAACAAAGGCGCAGAGGCGGCCCGCTCGGCGCTCGAGATGGCCGACGTCTTCGGCCGCCTGCGGGCGCGGGCCGCGCAGTAGAAGGCGTCCCTCCCGCTATACTCAGCCGCCGATGTCGAAGGTCTGCGCAGTCTGTGGGAAGGGTCCCTCGTTCGGCCACAACCGGAGCCACTCCATGGTGGCGACGAAGCGCCGCTTCAACCCCAACCTCCAGCGGGTCCGCATCCTCGTGAACGGGGTGGCGCGTCGGGCCTACGTCTGCACGCGGTGCCTGAAGTCGGGCCGCGTCGAGAAGGCCGTCTAGCGGTTCGCCCGGCGGCGTGGCCGGGCCTCTGGCGCGCGAAAAGCGAGCCAGGCAAGGACGCATGGAGCCTCCGTACGGGAAGTACGGAGGCGACGGAGGACGCCGCATGGCGAAGCTTTGCCGCCGCCCAGAGGTCGGCCCACGTTGCCGGGTGAGCCGCTGGCTCTCACGCGCGCGGCTCTGGCCGCGCTCGAGGCGAGCCGGACACGCATCGACGACCTGAACGTCTACCCAGTTCCCGACGGGGACACGGGTACGAACATGACCATGACGGTGCGCGCGGTCGTGGATGCGCTGGAGCGCGACCCCGGCGCCGACCTCGGCCGCGCGATCCTGATGGGCGCCCGCGGGAACTCGGGCGTGATCCTGTCTCAGCTCGTGCGCGGCGCCCTCGAGGCGCTGCCGGAGGGCGAGCCGCCGGATGTCGCCGCCGTCGCGCGGGCCCTGCGCGGCGCGAGCGACGCCGGGTACGCGGCCGTGCGGAATCCGCAGGAGGGGACGATCCTCACCGTCGCACGGGCGCTGGCGGAGAAGGGCGAGGAGCTCGCCGGCGTGTCACCGCCGCTCGAGGACGCCCTCGCCGAGCTCCTCGCGCACGGCGACGTGGCCCTGGCCCGCACCACCGAGCAGCTCGACGTCCTCCGCCAGGCGGGCGTGGTGGACGCGGGCGCGGCCGGCCTGCTCGAGCTCCTGCGCGGGATCGCCTCGCACGTCCGCGGCGAGCCGCTCCCGGAGCCGGCTCCGCTCCTCGACGCGATCCCGGACGAGGCGATCCACCAGGAGCTCTCGCGCTTCCGCTACTGCACCTCATTCTTCGTCGAGGGCGACGAGGCCGATCCCGAGCGGCTCGAGGAGGAGCTGGGGCGCCTCGGCGACTCCCTCATGGTCGTCGGGGCGCGCGGGGCCGTGAAGGTGCACCTCCACACGGACGAGCCGGGCGCCGCGCTCGCGCTCGGCACCAGCGTCGGCGTCGTCGAGGAGGTCGACATCAAGAACATGCACGTGCAGACCGCCGACCGCGAGGAGCGGCTCGTGGCCGCGGCCGAGCCAACCGAGTGCGGCGTCGTCGCCGTCTGTGCCGGCGACGGCAACCGGCGGCTCTTCGAGAGCCTCGGCGCCGTCTGCGTCGAGGGTGGCCAGTCCATGAACCCCGCCACGGCAGAGATCGTCGCGGCGGTCGAGGCGCTCGCCGCCCGCGAGGCGGTCGTCCTCCCCAACGACAAGAACGTGATCCTCGCCGCCGAGCAGGCCGCCGGGGCGACGGTGAAGCCGGCGCGCGTCGTCGCGACGCGCTCGCTGCAGGCTGGGCTCGGCGCGATGGTGTGCTTCGACGCGGCTCTGCCCGCCGAGGAGAACGCGACGCAGATGGAAGACGCCGCGGCAGGCGTCCGCGCGGGCGCCGTCACGCGGGCGTCCCGCGACGCCGTCGTCGGCGGGCTCTCGGTCGAGGAAGGGCAGTACCTGGGGCTGATCGAGGGGGAGCCGGCGACGGCCGGGCCCGTGCTCCAGCCGGTGGCGCGCGACGTGCTCGAGCGTCTCCTCGGGCCCGGCGCGGACGTGCTCACCATCCTCGCAGGCGAGGCCGCCGAGGGCGTGGACGACCTCGTCTCCTTCCTCGAGGAGGAGCACCCCGGGCTCGAGATCGAGGTGCACGAGGGGGGCCAGCCCCACTACCCACTTCTGTTTTCGGCCGAGTAGGCCGATAGTCTCCCCAGGCGTGGCAGGCAAGCCCATCACCGTCGTGATCGTGGAGGACAACGAGATTTTCCGCGAGTCGCTCGAGCTCCTGCTCGGCGTCGTGCCCGACCTCTCGGTCGTCGCGGCCGTCGGGGACGGCCGGAGCGCGCTCGACGTCTGTCTGCGCCTCAAGCCCGACGTGGTCCTCATGGACTACCGGCTGCCCGAGCTCGACGGGGTCGAGACGACCGCCGCCATCGGAGAGGGCTGTCCCGGGACGGCCGTCGTCGTCCTCACGGCGACCGCCGAGACCGAGGAGATCGACGCCCTGTACGAGGCGGGCGCCGTGGCCTGCCTGACGAAGGACCGGGAGCTGGACGAGATCGTCGGCGCCGTCAGGGACGCCGCGGGGCGCGGTGCGGCTCTCCGCTGAGAACACCGCCATCGTCCTCGACTCGACGGCGGACTGCCCCGATCCGCAGGCCCGTTACCCGAACTGGCGCGTCGTCCCGCTCTACGTCACCTTCGGGGACGAGACGCTCCGCGACCACGTCGACATCTCGGCCGACGAGTTCTACCGGCGCCTGAAGGACGCGCCGGCGCCGCCGAAGAGCTCGCAGCCGACGCCGGCCGACTTCGCGGCGGCCTACGAGAAGCTCGCCGGCTACGAGAAGGTGCTCTCCGTCCTGCTCTCGGCGCGGCTCTCCGGCACCTACGAGAGCGCCCGGCTCGCCGCCGAGTCCGCCGGGGACGGGCGGGTGACGGCGATCGACTCGGGCGTCACCTCGGGCGGTACGGTCATTCTCGCCGACGCGATCCAGCGCCGGCTCGACCGCGGGACGACCATGGAGGAGATCGACGTGCTCGTCGAGCGCTTCCGGCGCACGCGCGGGCTCCTCTTCACCGTGGAGACGCTCGAGTACCTCGTGCGCGGCGGGCGCGTGGGCAAGGCATCCGGGCTGGCCGGCCAGCTGCTCTCCGTGAAGCCGATCCTGCACTTCGACGACGGCGAGGTCGCGCCACTGAAGCGCGTGCGCGGCCGGGCCAAGGCGCTCGCGGAGTTCGAGCGGCTCTTCCTCGAGGGCACCGAGGACTCGCCCGACCTCCACGTCGGCGTCGGCCACGCGGCCGCGCCGGCGGATGCCGATGCGCTCGTCGACCGGCTGCGCGCCACGCGGCCCCAGGCCTCCCTCGACCTCCTCGTGACGCTCGGCCCGGTCATCGGAACCCACGGCGGTCCGGGCACGCTCGGCCTCTTCTGGTTCCAGGACGAGCCGGTCTGATCCGCGCCTCGAAGGGAATTACACAGGCCTCGAGCCAGTAGGCGCGCGCCCGGCCGGGCGGGGCCGCTCCGGCCGCGCCCACCGCGGCCCTGTCGGGGTCAGGCACCGCCGTGGCTGCAAGGGACACGTCGTGGACGGGCCACGAGTGGCCGTGTCGGGGTCAGGCACCGCCGTGGCCGCGAGGGACACCTACGATCGAGCAGCGATACCGGGCCGGAGGTGGTGCCATGACGGTTGCCGACCCGTCCTTGGCGGGCGTGCCGGGGTCAGGCACCGACGTGGCCCGGGAGACGCGCCCCGCTGGACGAGCTCGAAGCTGGTCGCGCGTTCGGCCCCGTCGCTGGGCGATAACGTTGCGCCGGTGCAGCATCTGATCCACTGGGACGAGGTCGAGCCGGCTCGGCGGGAGGCCGGGCACATCGGCGGGAGCTGGCGCGACCTCGGCACGGCCGCCGGCACACGGGGCGTGGGCGTGAAGCTGATCGAAGTCGATCCCGGTAAGTGGTCGACGCCCGCGCACGTCGAGGGAGCGGAGGAGGAGATCTTCTTCGTCCTCGCGGGCTCGGGCCTGTCGTGGCAAGAGGACGGCCGCGGCGCCGCCGCCTACGTGGTGCGGGCCGGCGACTGCCTCGTCCACCTGGCCGAGGCGGAGGCGCACACGCTGTGCGCCGGGCCCGACGGCCTCCGCGTGCTCGCGTACGGCCAGCGCGTCCCGCACGGGAACACCGTCCTGCCGCGCGCGGGCGTCGCCTGGATGTCGCCGGGGTTCGTGGACGTGACCGTGGTCGGCGAGGGGCGCCACCCTTTTCTCCGCGAGGCCGAGGCGGGGGAGCCCGAGGTCGGGGAGCCCGAGGTCGGGGAGCCCGTAGAGCGGCCGCCGTCGATCGTGAACCTCGAGGACGTGCCCGCCGAGGCTTACGACCGCCCGGGCTACGCGGGGCTCGAGCGGGATCTCGCCCGGGCCGCGGGCTCCGTCGCGACCGGCCTGCGCCACGTCGTGCTCGAGCCCGGCTGCCTGAGCACGGTGCCCCACTGCCATTCGGCGAGGGGACGCTGCTCCTCGGCGAGGACGAGCATCCGGTGCGAGCGGGAAGCGTCGTCGCCAGGCCGCCCGGCACGCGCATCTCCCACGCGCTCCGCGCCGGCGAGGGCGGGCTCACCTACCTCGCCTACGGCACGCGCGAGCCGAACGACATCGCCTACTACCCGCGCTCGGGCAAGGTCTACTTCCGCGGCATCGGCCTCATGACCCGCCTCGAGCAGCTGGACTACTGGGACGGGGAGCCGTAGCGGCGGCGCCGGCCGGGTTCGGGGGCGTCGAGACGGGCCCGCCGCGGGCCGCGCGTAGGCGGGCCGACCCGGACGCGTCGGTCGAGACGCTCGCCGGCGTCGGCCCGAAGGTGGCCGAGCGGCTGGCGAGGCTCGGGATCCAGACGGTCCGCGACCTGGCGGAACACGCCCCGCGCGCGTACCTCGACTGGGACGAGGTGGGCAGCTTCGGCGACCTCTCGGCCGGCGAGGAGGGCACGGTGCGGTGCACGCTCGAGCGCATCCGGGTGCGGCCGACGCGTCGCCGGAACCTCAAGCTCGTGGAGGGCGTGGTCGTGGACGCGGCGGGCGTGCGCGAGACGGCGATCTGGTTCAACCAGGCCTACCTCGCGAAGCTGCCGACAGGCACGGAGCTGCTCCTCCACGGCACGCGGGAGCTCTCGGGCGGCTTCCGGGTGCAGCGGCACGAGATCGGCGGCGCGGGCATCCACACGGTCGGGCTCGTCCCCGAATACCCGGCCAGCGAAGACGTGCCCTCCTACCGGCTCCGCGCGCTCGTGGAGGCGGCGCTGCCGCTCGTCCGCTTCGTCCCCGACCCGCTTCCCGCCCGGTTGCTCGAGGAGGAGGGGCTGCCGCTGCGCGCCGACGCGCTCGCCGCCGTGCACCGGCCCCGCG
>JBOHAK010000275.1:0-9571 GCA_050697795.1 Gaiellaceae bacterium | reverse complement strand
GGTCGAGACTGCGTCGACGGTCGTCCTCGCGGCCTGCGCGGCCGAGCCGGTCGCCCGCGTCGCCGACCGAGCTCCGCCGCTCGTTCGGCTCCTCGCGCTCGCGTCGGTCGGTCGCCTCGTGGCGCTGGGCACGAAGGAGCTCGTCGCGCTCCAGAAGCGGCTCGGAGAGCCGCAGGATCTCGTCAAGGCCTCGGTCACCTACGACTACCTGCCGACGGTCTCGGTGGGCGGGGCGAGCGCGGTCCCGCTCGAGACGCTCGACCGCGAGGGCCGCAAGTTCCTCGGCCTCGCGACTCCTGCCGCGCGCATCGAGGAGGTGACCGGGAGGCCGGCCCTCGCTCCGATCCGGGTCTACGTCGGCCTCGAGAGCGCTTCGGATCCTGCCGCTCGAGCCCGGCTCGCGCTCGCGGAGCTCGAGCGCCTGGGCGCGTTCGAGCGGAGCCGGATCCTCGTCGCCTGCACGACCGGCGCCGGCTTCGTCCACCCCGTCCCGGTGGAGTCCGAGGAGTATTACTGCGGCGGCGACCTCGCGACCGTGGCCCTCCAGTACGGCAACCAGCGCTCGTACCGTTCGCTCAAGGCCGTACCTGCGGGGATCGAGGCCTACCGGCTCCTGCTCGAGACCATCGCGACGCGCGCCCGGGCGCCGGAGCTCGTCCTCTACGGGGAGAGCCTCGGGGCCTGGATCGGCGCCGGCGCGCTCGCCGGTCCAGGGGACGTCCGGCCGGCGAGAGTCCTGCTCGTCGGCCCGCCGCACGGGGCCGCAAGCCTCGTCGCGGACCTCCGTCGCGCCCTGCCGGCGGATCGGCTGACGGTCGTCGTCCATCCGGAGGACCCCGTGGCGAACTACTCGGGGCTCGGCCTCCTCTGGCGGCGGCCGCCCTGGCTCCCTGCGGCCCGGCCGCCCGACTCCCGCATCCCGCGGGGGATGCGGTGGCTGCCGGGGATCACGTTCCTCCAGGTCCTCTTCGACGTCAAGAACGGGACGACGTTCCCGGTCGAGCTCGGGGCGACCGGGCACGACTACCGCCGCGAGCTGCCTGCGATCGCCCGTGACGCAGTCGGGCACGCGGATGCGTCCGCGGAGCTTCTGCGCGCGATCGAGGAGGGCGTGCAGGACTCGGCCCGCGCTCAGGCCGAGCGAGAGCGCGCCGGCAGGAGCCAGTCTACTCCGGAACGGAGCCGAGATGGGTGAGGGGGGCACTCCTAGGGCCACGAAGCTGCTCCTGGTCGCGGTGCTCGCCGTCACCGGCGCGGCCGTGGCCTGGTACCTGCTCGCTGCTCCCGTCGACGAGCCGCGCGCGGCCGGTCTCGTGCTCCTCCTCCTCACCCTGCTCTTCCTGGGACGGGTCGCCGGCGAGGTGGCGGTGGCGCGCTACACGCCGGCCTGGCTCCCGCCGATGTCGCAGTGGAACCTCCTTCCGTACCGGTACCTGCTCCCGACCCAGCTCGTGTTCCTGGTGGTGATGGGGGTCGTTTCGGCGGCCTTCCTCGACGGGTCGCGTGACGGCGTGCTGACCGAGCCGCGTGGGGCGGTCGGAGCGGCGGTCGTCGCCAGCGGCGTGTACGCCGGTGGCATGGCCGTGCGCTACGCGGTGCGGATGCGGCGCCGCTCCGATCAGCGCTGGTTCGGCGGGACGATCCCGATCGTCTTCCACTGGGTGCTCGCGGCGTTTCTGCTCGTCTACGGCGCCTACAACCTGAGGGCCGCGTGACCCCGTCGGCCGGCGCGGAAGTCGTCGTCGTCGGCGCGGGCGCCTCCGGTCTCTCGGCGGCGGCATGCCTGGTTCGGCGCGGTCGCCCGCCGGTCGTCCTCCACCGGGACGAGCGCGTCGGAGCCACCTGGCGCGGGCGGTACGACCGCCTCCACCTCCACACGACCCGCCGTTTCTCCGGCCTCCCGTTCCACCCGATTCCGCGCTCGTACGGACGCTTCGTCGCGAAGGACGACTACGCGCGCTACCTGGAGGACTACGCCGAGCGGCTCGGGCTCGACGTGCGCGGTGGCGTCTCGGTGAGCGCGATCCGCCGTGCCGACGGCCGCTGGACGGTGGAGGGGGACACAGGCCGCTGGGATTGCCGTGCCGTCGTCGTGGCAACGGGACGGCACCGCCGCAAGGTCCTTCCCGGCGTTCCCGGCGCCGAGGCCTTCGGAGGGCAGCTCCTCCATTCGGGCGACTACCGCTCCGGTCGAACGTTCGCGGGGCGGAGTGTCCTCGTCGTCGGCATCGGGAACAGCGGCGCCGAGATCGCGGCCGACCTCGTCGAGCAGGGCGCGGGCCGCGTGGAGATCGCCGTCCGGTCCTCGCCGCCGATCGTCTCCCGGGAGGTGGCCGGGATCCCCGTCCAGGTCTTCGGCATCCTGCTCAGCCCGCTCCCGGCTGGCGCCGTCGACCGGGCGGCCGCGAGGATGCGCCGCCTCGCGCTCGGGAACCTCGCGCAGTACGGGCTCCCGCCGTCAGCCTGGGGATCGTTCTCGGAGCGGAGGCCGGCGGTGATCGACGTCGGCTTCGTTCACGAGCTGAAGGCCGGGCGGGTGCGGGTGCGGCCGGCGGTCACCCGTTTTCGTCCGGGTGGAGCGGTGTTCGCGGACGGGAGCGAGGAGGACTACGACGCAGTCGTCGCGGCGACGGGCTTCCGGCCCGGGCTGGAGGAGCTCCTCGACGCGCCCGGAGCCCTCGATGAGAGCGGCCTTCCGCGAGAGGGAGCGTCCCTCGCCGGCATCTTCTTCGCCGGCTTCACCGAGACCGTGAGGGGGCAGCTGTACGAGGCGAACAAGGCGGCCGGGAGTCTCGCGGCCGCCGTCGACGGATTCCTGTCAGGAGGGGAGCTCTGAAAGGAGATCGGGATGCCCGCCATCGTGAACGACATCCACTCCAAGCTGAACGACGCCGAGGTGGAGGAGGTGCTCGAGCCAGTCTCGCTCGCCGACGTCCAGGCCGCCGTCGCCCGCGCCCGCGACCTCGGACGGCCGCTCGCGGTCTGCGGCGGCAAGCACGCGATGGGAGGTCAGCAGTTCTGTGCCGACGGGCTGCTCCTCGACACCCGCGGCCTCGCACGGGTGCTAGCCCTCGACTCCGAGCGCGGGACGATCGAGGTCGAGGCGGGCATCCAGTGGCCCGAGCTCTACTCGTTCCTGAGCTCGCCCGCGAACGCCGGGGGCGCCTGGGCGTTCGCCCAGAAGCAGACAGGCGCCGACCGGCTCACGCTCGGCGGCGCGATCGCCGCCAACGTCCACGGGCGGGCGCTCACCCTCCCGCCGATCGTCGCCGACGTCGAGTCGCTCGTCCTCGTGGACGCCTCGGGCGAGGCCCGTACGTGCAGCCGGTCGGACGACCCCGAGCTCTTCTCGCTTGTCGTCGGCGGCTACGGCCTCTTCGGCGTCGTCTACTCGGTGACGCTCAGGCTCGTGCCCCGGCGGAAGGTCGAGCGGGTCGTCGAGGTGCGGTCGATCGACGGCCTGCTCGCCGCCTTCGACGAGCGCATCCGCTCGGGCTTCCTCTACGGCGACTTCCAGTTCGCGACCGATCCAGGCTCCGACGACTTCCTGAGCCGGGGCGTCTTCTCCTGCTACCGCCCGGTGCCGGACGACACGCCGATGCCCGCCGGCCAGCGCGCCCTCTCGCTCGACGACTGGAAGGGCCTCCTCTACCTCGCGCACGCGAGCAAGTCCGAGGCGTTCGAGCGCTACGCCGCGCACTACCTGGCGACCTCGGGGCAGATCTACTACTCCGACGGCCACCAGATGGGGGAGTACATCGACGACTATCACGTCGAGCTCGACCGCGTGCTAGGAGCCGCGCATGCGGGGACGGAGATGATCTCGGAGCTCTACGTCCCGCGGGACCGGCTGAGCGAATTCGTCGCCGGCGTCGCCGAAGACTTCCGCAGGACGGGCGTCGACGTCATCTACGGGACGATCCGCCTGATCGAGCGCGACGACGAGACCTTCCTGCCCTGGGCTCGCGACCGCTTCGCCTGCATCATCTTCAACCTCCACACCGAGCACACGCCCGAGGGCCTCGAGCGGTCGGCGGACGCCTTCCGCAACCTGATCGACGCCGCGAGCAGCAAGGGCGGGAGCTACTTCCTGACCTACCACCGCTGGGCGACGAAGGAGCAGCTTCTCCGCTGCTACCCGCAGTTTCCGGCGTTCCTGGAGAGGAAGCTCGAGTACGACCCCGAGGAGCGCTTCCAGAGCGACTGGTACCGGCACTACCGGGAACTCCTCGAGTAGCTCTCGCGGGCCCGACCGCCTCCGCGGCGAGACGAGGCGGATGCCACATCGGCTTGACTCGAGGTCGGCGATCAGCGGCTTCATCGCGAGCCCCCGGCCGTGGACGTTCACCGCGATCGCACCACGATCGAGAGGGGGTCGGCGCCGATCCGGTTCCGCGGGAGGCCCCACTGTCGCTCCCGCCGGGCCTGCGCATTCGATCAGCCCGGCCACTGGACTCCGGCCTCGACCTCGATCGTCCCGCGCCGCACGTCGAAGCCGAGGATCCTGTCGAGGCTCCGCCCATCGCGTGCCGGCCACCGGCGATCGCAACCGCCGTGCCGAGCGAGCGGGCGCGAAGGAATCACCTCACGGATCGAGTCCAGGCAGTCGACTGAGACGATCTCGTCGACGACGGGCTCGTTCAGTTCGATGCCCCGAGTCCAATAGTCTCGGCGCGTGACTCAGGACGATTGGTTTTCAGAGGGCGAGCGCGTGCGCATTGCGCTCCGGTCGGGAACCTTCGAGATTTTTTGTCGGGTTGGGGGCTCTGGCCCCTGGTTGACGTTCCTGCACGGCTTTCCGACGAGCTCCTGGGACTGGGCCAAGGTCGCGCCCGTGCTCGAGTCGCGCTTCCGGGCGCTCTTCTTCGACTTCCTCGGCTTCGGCGACTCCGACAAGCCGCGAGGCCATCCCTACTCGATCCTCGAGCAGGCAGACGTCACGGAGGCGGTCTGGCGGCATTTCGGGGTCGAGGCAACCGGCGTCGTCGCACACGACTACGGGGCTACCGTCGCGCTCGAGCTCATGGCGCGGCAAGTCGAGCAGGCACTCTCGACGCACATCTCGAGGTTCGTTCTCCTGAACAGTGCGCTCTACGTGCACTTGGGCAGGCCGCTGCTCGTCCAGCGCCTCCTCGGCAAGCCGATCCTGGGGCCGCTCGTCGCGCGCACCATGAGCGAGCGCGCCTTCGCGCGCAGCTTCTCATCCGTCTTCTCGACGCGGCATCCGATCCCCGACTCAGAGGTGCGCGATCATTGGCAGGTCCTTCAGCGCCAAGGGAGCAGTGTTCCCGTTTCCCCTGGACTCGTGCGCTACCTCGCCGAGCGCAAGCTGCATGCCACCCGCTGGGAGGGAGCTCTCGAGAGCCGTGGCGTCTCCAAGGCGTTCCTGTGGGGCATGTCCGACCCGAGATCCGGTGCCCATGTAGCGGAGCACATTCGCCGGCGCATGCCGACGGCTCCGGTCAAGCCGCTGCCCGAGGTGGGCCACTATCCGCAGCTCGAAGTGCCTGACCTGGTGGCCAAAGAGATCTCCGCAGCCTTTCGAGGTGACGGGTAGCCGAACTTCGCCGGAGCCGCGCCAGCGACCCCTTCTCGAGCAATGAAGTGTTCCGCGTCGCCACCCTCGACAACACACGATGCTTCTGAGCAGGGATTTTAGAGCCGACGCCCGGACTCGAACCGAGGACCCCTTCATTACGAGTTATGGGCAACTGTCTGCTCAAGTCACCGCCAGTCACCTCAGGCGCTTCGCTACGCCGAATCCTTTGGACTGGAGGTGACTCTCGGTGACCCGAGATGACACCCTCGTAGACCCCTGGTAGACCCCGACGAAGTTGTCTCTCCAGAAAACGGGACGAACAGGCACGCGCGGGTACTCCCGGGCACGCGAGGGCTACCGGTTTACCGACGTTCGCACGCTGTCGGACTCGCCCGGCTGCAGGAGCCCGGACTCGTAAGCAAGCACGACCGCCTGCACCCGGTCGCGCAAGCTCAGCTTCTGAAGGATCCGCGATACATGCGTCTTCACCGTCGCGTCGCCCACGTAGAGCTCACTGGCGATCTCGGCGTTGGAGAGCCCGCGCGCGACGAGCCGGAGTACGTCGAGCTCGCGCGGACTCAGCGCCTCGAGTTCTGCCGGCCGGGCAATGGAGGGCGGACGGCGCGCGAACTCCTCGATCAGGCGCCTCGTGATGGACGGGGCGAGGAGCGCGTCGCCCGCGGCCACCACGCGGATGGCCGTCACGAGCTGGTCGGCAGGAGCGTCCTTGAGGAGGAACCCGCTCGCGCCCGCGCGGAGCGCCTCGTAGACGTATTCGTTCACGTCGAACGTGGTGAGGACGAGAACGCGCGTCTTGCCAGCGAGCCGGCGTGTTGCCTCGAGGCCGTCAAGGCGGGGCATCCGGATGTCCATCAGCACGACGTCAGGACGAAGGAGCAGTGCGGCCTCGACCGCCTCGCCGCCGTCGCCCGCCTCGCCGACGACCTCGAGGTCGTGCTCGGACTCGAGGATCTTGCGAAAGCCCGTCCGGACGAGCGCTTGGTCGTCCGCGATCAGAACCTTGATCGTCATGCGGGCAGGCGCGCGCGGACGGTGTACCCGCGCCCGCCGTCGGTTCCGCTCTCGACGTTGCCGCCGACGAGGGCCGCGCGCTCGCGCATGCCGACGAGTCCGTGCCCCCCATCGCGGCCGTCAGAGGCGCCACGGCCGTCGTCGCTGATCTCGAGCTCGATCTCCTCCGGCCGGTACCGGACGACGACCTGCGCGGAGGCCGGCCCGGCGTGCTTGAGCGCGTTCGTCAGCGCCTCCTGCACGATCCGGTAGGCAGAAAGGTCGACGCCGGGCGGAAGCGGCTTCGCTTCTCCCTCGACACGAAGTTCGACCGGAAGACCGGCCTCGCGGACGCGCTCGGCGAGGACGTCGAGGTACGCGAGGCTCGGTCGCGGGGCGAGCGCGAGCTCGCGGTCCTCCTTCCGGAGGATCCCCAGGAGCCGGCGCATCTCGACCAGCGCCTGCCGGCCGGTCGTCTCGATCGAGCCGAGCGCATCGCGCGCCGACGCCTGCTCACCCTCGAGTACGCGCTGCCCCGCCTGCGCCTGCACGACGATCACGCTGATCGCATGCGCGACGATATCGTGCAGCTCGCGCGCGATCCGCACCCGTTCCTCGGCGACCGCGAGCCGGGCCTTCTGCTCGCGCTCCTGCTCCAGGCGCTCGGCGCGGTGGGCCAGGACGGTGGACTGGATCCGCTGCCCACGCAGGGCAAAGCCGACTCCGTAGGCGGCCCCGAGCATGAACCAGGCCGGCATGGTGTCGGCGAGCCCGGCCGCACCCGAGACGAGGTCGGCGATATCGCCGGCGACGAAGACACCGCCGCCGAGCGCGCCGGCGACGAGCGCCCGACGGCGCTCGGCATGCGCAGCGAGCGAGTAGAAGACGACGAGCAGAGCGATCCAGTGCTGGAAGGGCGGCTGGTCCGAGCGGGCCTCGTCAATCAGCGAAATCTGGAGACCAATCGAAGCGAGCACGACGGCGAAAACGACCGTCGGCGCCCGTCGCCGCCAGGCGAGCGGAACCGTGATGAGAAGCAGGAAGGCCGCGTTCGGGAGCTGCGGACCCGGGATGCCGTCGTCGGCGAGCGGATGGGCCCAAATCTCGAACTGCGCGGTCCCGGCGAGGGCGAGCGCGAGCAGAGCGTCGAAGAGATCGCCCGCACGCAATTCCGCCCAGCGGCGTCTGCTCATGTGACGACCGTAGCGCGCCCGTAGCCGGACCGCATCCGTCCGCGTGATGACTCGCGCGCGCCACGGTCATCCGTACGGCCGACCCTCCAATCCGGATTCCGGCCGACGACGCGCGGGCCGGGGCGGCGTAACGTCGAGCCCAGTCGAATCTCACAGGAGGTTGGAAATGCAAGAGCGAATCTTGCCGCGGCTCGGAGCAGCAAGCGGCGGCCTCTTCGTCGTCCTGCTCTTCGGACTCTCATCGAGCGGGAGCGACTCGCAGATCGTGGTGGCCCTGGAACTGATCGGGCTCCTTCTCTTCATCCCCTTCCTGGGCTATCTCTGGAGCGTGCTGCGGGACGCCGAGGGCCCGGGTGGATGGCTCTCGGCGACGGCACTTGGCGCCGGGCTCGTCGGCGTCACCATGAAGCTCGCCAGCATCGCCCCCGGCTGGGCTGCGCGCGACTTCGGGGACACAACCGCAATTCACAAGGCGCTCGAGCGCACGAACGAGGTCGCCTTCATCGCCCAGATGCTCCCCGACGGCGTGCTGCTGGCGGCGATCGCCATCGTCACCCTCAAGACGGGCGCCTTACCTCGCTGGCTCGGCTGGCTCGCCGCCGTCGCCGCCCCGCTCCTCCTTGTGAACGGGATGTTCCTCGACGCGGACTTCGGGCCCGCCTTCCTGCTCTTCCTGCTCTGGACGCTGCTCGCAAGCGTCGTCCTCACCGTCCGGGCGAGCGGTACGCGGTCGCACGCTGAACTGGGCGCGCCCGCTCTCAGCGGCGACTCGGTCGGTCGACGAATGATGGGCTGGAGCTCCGCGCTCGGGGTACTGGTCGCCCTCACCGTTCCGGCGGGCGCCTTGGCGAGCGCCGACGTGGAGACGATCCATTTCGCCGGTAGCCTCACGCAGGCAGCTGAGAACCCTTGCACCGGCGCGGAGGGAACTGCGTCGGGGATGTTCAAGGGCGTCTCCCACACGAACGTGACCCCCACGGGCAGCGTCCATCACACCGCGACCGTGACCGGGGAGACCTTCTTCACGCCGAACGACCCAAGCGAGCCGACCTACGCCGGCAGGTTCACGGCGTGGGACGGTCAGAACGGGGCTCTCGGCGCCACGATCACGTCGACGGCCACCTTCCACGACACACTCTTCGGCTCGGACGGCTCGCGGATCCGTACCCGCGGGGTGTTCCACGTGACGCAACTGGCAGACGGCACGGTCACTGCGGCGGTCGACGAGTTCGCGCTCGTTTGCGAGACCGGATGAGCACTCCATACGTCGTCGAGACATCCGGTTTGACCAAGCGCTTCGGCGAGCGGGTCGCGGTCGACCACCTAGATCTGCACATCCCACGCGGCTCCGCTTTCGGCTATCTCGGCCCGAACGGCGCCGGCAAGACGACGCTGATCCGCATGCTGCTCGGCCTCACCGACGCGACGGCCGGCAAGATGCGGCTGCTCGGGCGGCCGGTGCCGGCCGAGCGGGCCGAGGCGCTCGCACGTGTGGGCGCAATCGTCGAGGAGCCGCGCTTTCACGGTCACCTGACCGGGCGCGAGAACCTCACGGTGATCGCCGCCGCCCGCGAGCCGGAGGCGCACGGACGCATCGATGGAGCGCTCACCCGCGTCGGGCTCAGCCAGCGAGCGGACGAGCGCGTGAAGCGCTACTCGCTCGGCATGCGTCAGCGACTCGGCGTCGCTCGCAGCCTGCTCGCCGACCCGGAGCTGTTGATCCTCGACGAGCCCACGAACGGGCTCGATCCGGCGGGAATCCATGAGTTCCGCGACATGATCAGAGGGTTCGTCACGGAAGGCCGAACGGTACTCCTCTCCTCGCATC
>JBOHAK010000274.1:0-4319 GCA_050697795.1 Gaiellaceae bacterium | reverse complement strand
GTCCGCGAGGGGCGGCGGCTCAGCCATCCCCCGCCAGGCGAGGTCGTTCGCGACGATCGGAAACTGGCGAATCCGGGCGCCGGGCTCCCCCGCTCGGAAGACGAACACGCTCGCCCTGGTGGCGACGGCGATCCAAGACTCGTCGGGCGACCAGGCCACGGCACGCGGCTCCGTCAGGGGCGGCACCGGGAGCGCGCCGCCGTCGCGATCGTAGACCTGAAGTCCGTCCGCCTCCATTGCCCAGGAGCGTCCCTGGGGCCCCGCCCAGAGCGATGTGATCGGGGCGAGCGCGTCGACCGTCGCCACCCGCCGGCGACCGTCGTATACAGCCGCGAGGTCGAGGTTCACCCCGTTGGGCACGCGCGCGCGGATCGTGACCACTGCTCGTTCGGAGTCGAGCCAGACCAGCTCCTCGACCTGCACGGCCCGAATCAGGCCAGGGCGCGTCGCAGGCGCGTTTATGTGCGACATGGCGCCCTGCACCAGGGCGGCCCGCGGGATGAGCACGTCCCCGCCGGGCCACTCCCGGACGGCCCCGTCGGCGAAGTAGGTCAGCATCCCGTCCGGGCGCCAGGCGGCCGCGCTTCCCCGAATCGGCTCTCCCTCCGGCCCGAGGTTGGACGAGATCTGGATCCTCCCGTCCGCGAACTCGAAGAGCCTGCCGATGCGCGGGTCGCTGTGCGGGTCCCAGCCGGACCCGGCGCCGCTCGCGCGCGTGCCATCCGGGGAGAGCACGAAGCTGCACTCGTCCCAGTTCGGCGCCTCGGCGGGCTCACGCGTCGGGAGCCGTACGGCGCGGAGCTCGCAGCTCTCGTCCGTGTAGTAGAGGACGCCGCCGAAAGCCGCCTGCTGCGCCGGCTCGGCGTCGGCCGGCACCGCCCCCGTCGTCGTCTGCTCCGCGGTCGTCGCGGGAGGCGACGCGGGCGTCTCGTCCCCACCCCGCAGCGAGTCGAACGCGGCCGCGAGCGCGATCGCGGCCACAGCACCGATGACGAGCCACGTTCCTCGCCGCATGCGACGAGGATACGCCGCGCGCTCTCAGGCCGAAGACTGCTCGACGCGACGCGGCGAGACGCCCGGGAGCCGCGCGCCCGTCGCCGCGAGGACGAGTACGACCGACCCGAGCGCGATGACGAGGTCGCCGACCGAGAAGACGTTCGTCAGCGGCACCCACTCCGGTGCGGCGAAGCGGTCGACGAGCCACGACAGCGCTGGGTCGGCCGAGGCGACGCTGTTGTGCTTGACGGCGAAGTCGAGCCCCGCGGCCTCCATCGCCTCCGGGGTCGCCGGCATGCGCCCGCCGTTCGAGAGGATCGCCGCCAGGTTGAGCGCCATGCCGAGGGCCACTACCTGGGCGCCGAGGATCCGCCGGTTCGCGACCGCCGCCGCGAGGAGGCAGCCGTACGAGACGAGCCACAGCGCCTTCGCCGTCGACTCGCCGGTCGTCCAGGGCAGGAATGCGAACGGGAACGCCACCACCTGGATCCCGAAGGCCAGGAAGAAGAGCCAGAGCCCCCGCAGGCGAAGCTCCGCGACCCGGCGGAGCCGTCCGCCGAGCAGGAGCGCGACCGGGAGAGCGAGCGCGATCGGCAGCAGCTGGGCCATCAGGCGCTCGCCCCCGCCGCCTCGATCCGCGCTCCCGCCGCGTCGGACAGGCACCGCTCGAGGGCCGCGACCACGGCCGGGTCGAACTGGGCGCCCGCCTGGCGGCGCAGCTCGGCGAGCGCCTCCTGCGGGCCGAGCGCGGGGCGGTAGGTGCGATGCGTGATCATGGCGTCGAAGGCGTCGGCCACGAGGATGACGCGGGAGCCGAAGGGGATGTCGTCGCCGGCGAGCCCGTCCGGGTAGCCCGAGCCGTCCCAGTGCTCGTGGTGGTGGAGCACCCACGTGTCCACCGGCTCGATTCCGAGGCCCTCGAGCAGCGAGTAGCCGAACTGCACGTGGGAGCGGACGAGCAGCCGCTCGTCGGGCTCGAGACAGCCGGGCTTCTGCAGCAGCGTGTCCGGAATGGCGATCTTGCCGAGGTCGTGGAGCAGTGCGGCGAGCCGGAGCTGCTCGACGGTCTCGCCGTCGAGGCCGAGGCTGCGCGCCATCGTCTCGACGAGGCGCGCCACGGCCTCGGAGTGCTCGCCGGTGTAGGTGTCCTTCGAGTCGACGATCCGGATGAGCCTCTCGGCCGCCCGCAGCCGCGCCTGGCGCTCCGCCTGCTCGGTCAGCTCGTTCGGGGAGTAGATGCGGACGACGGACGGGCTGTAGACGCACGAGCGGTTCTTGCCGTGCCGCTTCGCCCAGTAGAGCGCGCCGTCCGCGACCCGCTGGAGCTCGTCCGCGTCGGCCGCGTGGTGGGGGAAGGAGGCGATCCCGACCGTGATCGTCAGCGGCTGGTGATGCGGGAAGGCGGTCTTGGCGATGCGGGCGTGGAGCTCCTCGACGAAGCGGTAGGCGTCCTCTTCGTTCTCCTCGAGGAGGAGGGCGAACTCGTCGCCGCCGAAGCGGAACGCGGCGACCTCGTCGTGGCCCTCCACGAACAGCCGCGCGAGCTCGACGAGGATCTGGTCGCCGAGCGGGTGCCCGAAGCGGTCGTTGCACGTCTTGAACTCGTCGACGTCAACGAGGCAGAGCGAGACCTCGCCGTCCTCTTCCCCCGCACGGGCGAGCGCCTCCCGCAGGCGGCTCTGGTACGAGCGGTGGTTGCCGAGGCCCGTGAGGCTATCGGTGAGCGCGTCGCGCGTCGCCACCTTCGTGGAGAGGGCGGAGCGCTGGTAGAGCGACAGCGTGAAGAGCGGCCCGGCGAGGAGGACGAGGAGGCGGGGGTCGGTCGTCCAGAGCGAGGCGGCAAGCGCGGCGAGGAAGGCCATGATCACGAACGCCGGGCCCGAGTGGCGGAGGTTGTCGCGGAGCAGCGCCGGCAGCGGCGCGCCCGACAGGATGGCGAGGGCGCCGCAGACGAGGACGACGTTCAGGAGGACGTAGGCGGCCCCGCCCGTGAAGGCGAAGAGGGTGAGGCGGATCGTCTCGAGCTCACCGGTGCCGAACGCGAACACCGGGAGCGCGGAGGCGAACGCGGCCAGGCCGTAGACGCCTCCGTTGAAGAGCGAGCGGAAGACCGGCCGGCGCTCGACCATCTGGGAGACGAGGACGCCCAGGATGGCGGAGAGCACGGCGTACTCCCAGCCGAAGAGGATCTGGCTCGCGACGACGAAGACGAAGGCGAGCGAGACGACGCGCTCGTTCTCGACGTCGAGCGGCACCGGCTTCATGTCGGCGAGGAGAGCGAGCCCGAAGAAGAGCGCGATCCCGATCCCGGCGGAGAGGTCGGGCGGGTCGAGGACCACCCTCACCACCGCCCCGGCCGCGACCGGCACGGCGACGCCGAGGACGGCGGCGATGTACCAGTAGAGCCGGGACGGGTATCCGTGTGCGTTCATGACGGACGCTGGTGAGGGTCTGGAAGCTGGGCAGCCGGTCTAGTACCAGCGGAACCCGGCGCCGGCCGCCACGGCATAAGCCGCGATCGCTCCGGCGACGAGCATTGCCCGGACGTAGTGGTGCTTCCATCGAATCACGCGCGTCACCTCCTTCCGCTGGGAGACGTGGCCACAGAAACGCGCGCGGCCATTGCCCCAGGAAACGGCTTTCGGCGCCCACGACCAAAGCCCCGAGCGAGGGATTAGGTGACGGCCCTATGCCGTTCCGGGGAGCCGGATCCGGCCCGGCTACGCGCTCTCGGCGACCAGCTCGAGGTGGCGCGGCTGGTCGAACTCCGCCCTGAAGGCGGCCACCACCTCGGGGTCGAACTGCGTCCCCGCGCAGCGCTCGAGCTCGGCGATGGCGCGGTCGTGGGAGAGCCGGCCGCGGTAGACCCGGTCGGTCGTCATCGCGTCGTAGGCGTCGGCGACGAAGAGGATCCGCGCGCCGAGCGGGATCTCGCCGCCCGACTTGCGCTCCGGGTAGCCGTTGCCGTCCCAGCGCTCGTGGTGGTGCAGGACCCAGGTCGCCACCGGCTCGACGCCCAGGGAGTCGAGCATCCGGTACCCGATCTGCGGGTGGCGCTCGAGCACGAGGCGCTCCGCCTCGTTGAGCGGGCCCGGCTTGCGGAGGATCTCCTCCGGGATGGCGAGCTTGCCGAGGTCGTGGAGGCTCCCGGCGAGCCGGGTCAGCTCGATCGCCTCGCCGTCGAGGCCTATCCGCCGCGCGACACGGGCGGCGAGCTCGCCGACCATGTAGGAGTGGCTGCCGGTGTAGGCGTCGCGGGCGTCCACCGCGTGAGCGAGGCTGGCCGCCGCGCGGAGACGGGCGGCGCGGTCGGGGCCCTCGGC
>JBOHAK010000273.1:0-2615 GCA_050697795.1 Gaiellaceae bacterium | reverse complement strand
GACGAGGCCGTTGACGGCGAAGTTCGTCGCGGGCACGGGCGGCTCGGCGATCGTGTCCGTCCAGTAGACGTACTGGCGGTCGGGCCGGCCACTCGCGAGGTTGTAGCGGAGGAGCCGCGCCGGGCTCTCCTGCGTGAGGCTCGCCGCCGGCCCGTCCTGGACGAGCGCGCCCTCGGAGCCCGTCCAGAGGTGGTTCCCGACGACGGCGCCGCTCTCGAAGCCGAGGTTCTGGCGGACGCCGCGGGTCTGCGGGATCGCGTCAGGGATGAACGCCGTCGGCACGGGCAGGTCCTCGAGCTGCTGCCCGTCGAGGCCGAAGAGGCGCACCCACGGCGGGATGAGCCGGGTGGCGATCCCCTCCGACGTGATGACCAGCTCGCCCGTGCGCGTGAGCGCGAGCCCCTCCGGGTCGAAGCTCGCGGCGGCGAACGGCAGCCCGGCCGCGTCGAGCAGCGTGGTCACGTCGGTGACCACCACGTCGCCCGGCTCGAGGTCGCCGTCGGCGACGTCGAGGTCGACCGTGTAGAAGCGAGCCGGGTCGATGACGCTCTGGTCGTCGGAGATGACGTAGTAGCGGTCCAGCTCGGCGTCGTAGGCCATGCTCGAGAGGCCGCCCACCTCCGTCCCCTCGAACTGGAGCCCGGTCGGGAGGATCTCCTCGCCGAGGAGCTCGAGCGTGGGCCCCTCCGCCTGCCCGGCGGCCGTCGCGGGCGAGGCCGCGGCGAGCGCGACCGCGAACGCGCAGAGCAGGAACAGGGCTCTCGACCTCACGGAGCCCGCCAGCCTAGACCCGATCCGGCCCGCCTGTCGAGGGCGTGAACGATTTCGCCCCTGGCGGCGTCTAACACGGCGATGGAGCACGGAACGGCACGGATCCGCGCGCGCCCGCTGACCTTGACCAGGGCGCTGAAGGAGGGCTCCTGGGAGGCCGCCATGGCGCACCAGCTCGACGGCGAGCTCCTGTCCGAGGACTGCCCGTATCCGGGCCCCTCGGCCCGCCGCGTCTGGGAGGACCTATGCGAGCTCCAGCTCGCCTACCAGAACCGGGATCCCGGCTGGGAGCGGCTCCCGGCGGAGTTCGAGTGGCTCGGCCGGGCGCTCGCGAGCCTCGCGGCCCTGGGCGCCTGACTAGGCGCTGTTCTAAAACCCTAGACTCGACTTTTCCCCGCACAGGCCTACTTTTGTAGGGCGGCATTGCGGGTCTACGGCATAGTGAGCGTCCTTCTCGTGCTCGCCCTGGGTGGGTCGTCCGCGCACGCATCGGCGGCGAGAATCACCGTTCACACCGAGACGGGGTTCCACATCGCGGTGAAGAAGCTGAAGACGAGCGGGGGCGTCATCGTCCTGCGAGCCGGCCGCTATGGCACCTTGTCCATCGGCCCGCGCTCCGCGCGTTGGCTCACGGTTCGCGCGCGCCCCGGCGTGGCGGTCAACCATCTGGGCTTGAATCGGACGCGCGCGGTCCGAGTCGTCGGCGTGCAGGTGAAACCAGGATCGCGCGGCAGCCTCCTGAACGTGATCTCGTCGCGGAACGTGAAGCTCGACCGCGTTCGCGTCACGGCGGCCGGCGGCTCGCTGTTCTCGCGCATGGTCGTCGCCGGTTCGCGCCACGTGACCATCAGCCGAAGCGAGTTCGCCCGCTGCGGCGAGAATAGGGAGGCGTGCCTCTCGACCGGATGGGGCTCGTGGCGGAGCAGCTACATCCGGATCCTCGCCTCGCGCTTCCACGATTGCTACGGCTGCGACTTCGTCCGAGGCCACATCGGCCGGTCGCTGACGATCCGGGGCTCGACATTCGACCGTGCTGTGCCGGGACCGTGCGGGACGGCGTGGGAGTGCAACCACCAGGACGCCGTCCAGATCAGCGGGGGACAGGGGATCCTGATCGAGATGAACCGCTTCGGTCTCACCGCTGTAGGCGCCGGCCAGCTCTACATCAGCGGGCAGGTCAGCGGCCTGACCATCCGCAACAACGTCTTCCTCGGGACCGACGCGGCGTTCCCGGACTGGATCGGCTGGGCGGCCATCGTCCTCGGGCACCATCGAGACGACGAGCAGCACGTCCCGCTGCGGGCGGTGATCCTGAACAACACGATTCTCACCGGCTCGCCTCGTCCGGACGGCTGGACGAACTCCGTCTTCGCGACGCCGAGCTACGCAAACGTTCCTCACGAGGAGCGGCCGGTGCTCGCGAACAACGTGCTCGGGATCGTCGGCACGCCGGAGCGGCTCTGCCCGCTCCTGAACCTGTCCTCTCGCAACGTGGTTCGAGAAGGCACCGCCTGCTCGGACACGGATGCCGTCGCCGATCCCGTCCTCGACGAGGCCGGCTATCCGCTCGAAGGCTCGCCCGGCATCGACCAGGCTGATCCGTCGTGGTCGACCTCACGGGATATTCGAGGCGTCCTTCGAGACGAAGCGCCGGACATCGGCGCGTTCGAGTACTTGCACCCGCCTAGCGCGATCTGAGGGGTGTGAGCCGCTCCGCGCCGGCCTCGCCGTCGACCCAGAAGAACTCCACAGTGTTCGTGCCGGTGCGGAAGGCCGATTCCGGCGCCAGCACCGAGAAGCGCTCGTCGCCGTAGACGGTCGCCAGTGCGGCGACCGTCCCGCTG
>JBOHAK010000272.1:0-7977 GCA_050697795.1 Gaiellaceae bacterium | reverse complement strand
GCCGCGGTGTCCGCGCCGCCGTCCACCGCCGCCGGCTCGGGCTCGGGAGCGGACGGCGCCTCTTCGGCCGCCGCGGGCTCCTCGGCGACGGGCCTTCCGACGGCCTGCTCGCCGACCGTTTCGAGCTTCTCCTGGAGGCCGGCGTCCTTGCGGCGCTGATACTCCGGCTCCCGCTCCTTGAGGACGGCGAGGAACGGCGTGGCGATGAACACCGTGGAGAACGCGCCGGAGCCGATGCCGATGAGGAGCGCGAACGCGAACTCCTTGAGCGTCTCGCCGCCGAAGAGGATGAGCGCCGTGATCGGCAGGAGCGTGATGAAGCTCGTGGCGAGGGAGCGACGGATCGTCTCCCAGAGCGACTGGTTGGCGATGGCGGCGAAGCTCGACTTGCGCATGAGCGGGATGTTCTCGCGCACGCGGTCGAAGATGATGATCGTGTCGTACATCGAGTAACCGAGGATCGTGAGGATGGCGGCCACGGTCGCGGCCGTCACCTCCCAGCCCACGAGCGCGTACACGCCCATGGCGACCGTCACGTCGTAGAAGAGGGCCCGGAAGATCGGCAGCGCGAACACGAACTCGAAGCGGATCGTCACGTAGATGACGATCAGGAGGAGCGATACGACGATGGCGAGGATCGCCCCGCGCAGAATCTGCTCGCTGAAGCTCCCCGAGACGCTGCGAACGCCGATCGCCTCGGCGTCCAGGTCCCGCTGGAGGGAGGAGGTGAGCTCGGTCTGCTCGCCCTCCGTGAGCGTCTCCGTCTTGATCTGGAACTGCTCGTAGCCCCCGTCGGTCTCGTCGCCGCGGCCCTGGATGACCGCGTCGGCCAGGCCGATTTCGGCAGCCTCCTGGCGCACGCGGTCGACGGAGACCGGCTCGGGCGTCCGGAACGAGACCTGGCTTCCACCCTCGAAGTCGATGCCGAGGTTCAGGCCCTTGAAGGCGATCGCCGCGACCGAGATGACGAGCGCGGCGGTGGCGATCGAGAACCAGAGGCGCCGCTTGCCGACGATGTCGATCTTCTGCCAGTCGGGGATCTTCTGTGCGCTCGCGCCCATGAAGGCCGGGTTGTCGAACCAGCGGAAGCCCGCGAGGACGCCGAGCAGCGCCCGCGTGGCGAGCACGGCCGTGATCATCGAGATGAGCGTCCCGATCAGGAGCATGAGCGCGAACCCGCGGACACCGCCCGTCGCCGCCGCGAAGAGGACGAAGGCGGTGATCATCGTCACGACGTTCGCATCGACGATCGTGGCGAAACCCTTTCGGTAGCCCGTCGCGATCGCCGCGCGCACGGATTTGCCCGCGCGCACCTCTTCCTTGATGCGCTCGAAGATGACGATGTTCGCGTCGGCGGCGACGCCGATCGTGAGGATGATCCCCGCGATGCCCGGCAGCGTCATCGTGACGTTGAAGAGGAGGATCGCCCCGTACAGGAAGATGCCGTACACGCCGAGGCCGACGATCGCGACGACGCCGAGGAAGCGGTAGGCGACGAGCAGGAACACGGCGACGGCGAGCAGACCGACCACCGCGGCGATGAGCGCCTGGCGCAGCGAGTCCTCGCCGAGCGTGGCCGAGATCTGCGTCCGGTCGACCTGGACGAACTCGACGGGCAGGGCGCCCGTCTGGAGCACGAGCGCGAGGTCCTGCGCCTCCTCGAGCGAGTCGAGGCCAGTGATCTGCGCGTTCCCGCCCGAGATGCCGTCGGCGAGCGTGGGGTCGGTGAAGTCGATGATCGGGAACGAGCGGATCTCGTTGTCGAGGACGATGGCGAAGCTCTGCGCGAACGCGCGGGCCTCGTCGCCGCGGCCGGTGACGCCGGCGAGCTGCGCCTGCTGCGCGCCCCGTTGCGAGAGCTCGCGCGTGATGTCGTGGAACTTGTCGCCGCCGCGGTCGGTGAAGTCGAGGAGGACGTTCGGCTGGCCGTCCGTGCCGAAGTCCTGCCGTGTGCCGTCCGCGTTCAGGTCCTCGCCTGTCAGCGCCGGGATCGGCTCCTCGGGATCGTTCGGCTGGTAGCGGTACAGGTAGTACGAGGTCTCTGCCGGGTTGGCGCCGCCCGGACAGCCGAGCGCGGGCGGTCCGCAGGTCAGGATGGTCCTGTCGCTCGGGACGACGTAGAACTGGGCGCCCTCCGGCGCCTCACCGCCCTCGACCTGCTGGAGCAGCTCCCGCTTCGTCGGCGCCGGGCCGGCGAGCCGGGAGTCGCTCTCGGAGTAGAGGTACCACTCGCGCGGCTGCGTGCCTTCCTCGATACGGTTCTCCGGCGTGAGGAGCGGGAGGAGCGTGGCGCTCGGCAGCGGGTTCCCGCTGCCGTCCAGCGACAGCGGGTCGGCGTGGCCGGCGAGGTCGTAGAACTCGAGCTGCGCGGTCTGGCCGATGAGGTCGGCCGCGCGCGCCTGGTCGAAGACCCCGGCGAGGCCGACGACGATCTGGTTGTCGCCCTGCTTCCGGATCTCGGGCTCGGAGACGCCGATCTTGTCGACGCGGTTCCGGATGATCTCGACGGAGCGGTCGAGGTCGTCCTCGGTGAGCTCCTGACCGGCTTCGGGCCGCGCCTCGAGCACGACCTCGAGACCACCCTGGAGGTCGAGGCCGCGCGTCACGTCGCGGAAGTAGCCGAGCGTGGCGACGCCCGCGATCACGCCGAAGAGGACGAGCAGGATGAGGTAGTAGCGACGCACGATGCCTTGGTTCGGGTTGCCTAGCGGCGGGCCTGCTCCTCCGCCACGGGCTCGGGCTCCTCGACGGTCATCGGCTCGGGGGCCTCGAACGGCTCGTCGGCCATGGCGGCCTGCTCCTCGGGAGATACCTTGCTCGCGATCGCCCGCCGCGCGACGGCGATGCGCACGTCCGCGTCGATCTCGAGCTGGACGCGCTCGTCGTCGATCCCCGTGACCTCGCCGTAGATGCCACCGGCCGTGATCACCTCGTCCCCGACGTCGATCGAGCCGAGCATCTCCTGATGCCGCTTGGCCTGCTGGCGCTGGGGCCGGATCAGCAGCACGTACATGAAGACGAGCATCACGAGGAAGAAGATGAAGATCGGATCCACTGAGCCTCCTAGCCGGGTCCCTCGACCGCTCCGCGACGCCCGGCCCGGGCGTCGGCGAGCGAACGGGAATCGCACATTCTGCCGGACAAAAGTATCAGGCGCGCGGCACGGCCCAGCCGGAAGCGGTCTCCTCCGGCGGGGCCTCGGCGAGGCGCTCCAGCGCCGAGGCCTTGAACGCTGCAAGCGCGCCGCGCTCGATCGCGGCCCGCGCCCCGGCGGTCAAGTCGAGCAGGAAGCGGACGTTGTGCTCGGAGAGGAGCACGAGCCCGAGGATCTCCTGCTGGTTGACCAGATGGCGTAAGTACGCGCGCGAGAAGCCGGTGCACGTACGGCACGGGCAGTCCTCCTGGAGCGGCCGCGGGTCGCGCGCGAAGCGGGCGTTGCGGAGGTTCAGCCGGCCCTCCCACGTCACCGCCGACCCCGTGCGGCCGAGCCGGGTCGGCAGCACGCAGTCGAACATGTCGACCCCGCGCTCGATCACCTCGAGGATGCCCGCAGGATCGCCGATCCCCATGAAGTAGCGCGGGCGGTCAGCAGGCAAGAGCGGCGCCGCCCACGCGACGGTGTCGAGCATGAGGGCGCGGTCCTCCCCCACGCTCAGCCCGCCCAGCGCGTGGCCGTCGAAGCCGAGCGCTGAGATCTCCTCGACGGATTGGCGGCGCAGCTCGGGATCGGCGCCGCCCTGGGAGATGCCGAAGACGAGCTGCCCCTCGGCACGCGGAGCCGCGAGCTGGCGCTCGGCCCAGCGAGTCGTCGTCGCGGCCGCCTCGGCGAGCGCGGTGCGGTCCGCGTCCGCGGGCAGGCAGATGTCGAGGCACATGGCGACGTCCGAGCCGAGCCCGCGCTGGATGTCCGCCGCGAGCTCGGGCGTGAAGCGCGCCGGCTCTCCGTCGTAGACCGAGCGGAAGGTGACGCCTTCCTCGTCGGCGCGGACGATCGTGTCGCGGAGCGAGAAGACCTGGAACCCGCCCGAGTCGGTCAGGATCGGCCCGTCCCAGCCCATGAAGCGGTGGAGGCCGCCGAGCCCGGCAATCGTGTCCGCGCCCGGGCGGAAATGCAGGTGGTAGGTGTTCCCGAGCAGGATGGTCGTCCCGAGCTCGCGCAGGCGCTCGGGGTCGAGCCCCTTGACGGTCGCCTTCGTGCCGACCGGCATGAACGCGGGCGTCGGCACGTCGCCGTGCGCGGTGCGCAGAACGCCGGCCCGGGCCTCCCCGTCCGTGGCGGTCACCGCGAAGCTCACGCCGCACATCCTCGACGGTCTCGGCACGATCGGCGCGCCTTGCGTGCGTTTTCGGACGGTACGCTGGGGCATGGGTGGTGGGCTGGGGTGCCCCGAAGGAAGACGGGCGCGTTGGTCACAGGAGCAGCATCGCGTCGCCGAAGGAGTAGAAGCGGTAGCGCTCCTCGATGGCGAGCCGGTAGAGGCGCCTCGTCTCCTCCACGCCGGCGAACGCCATGACGAGGGCGAGCAGCGTCGAGCGCGGCAGATGGAAGTTCGTCACGAGCGCGTCCACGCGCCGGAACTCGAAGCCGGGCGTGACGAAGAGGCTCGTCCGCCCCTCGAGCGGCGCGCCGCGCGCGAGCGACTCGAGCACACGGACGGTCGTCGTCCCGACGGCGACAACGGTCTCGGCCGTGCGGATCCGCTCCCACGCCGGCGGCTCGACCCGGTAGCGCTCGCTGTGCATCTCGTGCCCCGCGAGCACCTCGGCCGTCACCGGCCGGAAGGTGTCGAGGCCGACGTGGAGCGTGATCCGCTCGACGTCGAGGGACGCGAGCAGCTCCGGCGTGAAGTGGAGCCCGGCCGTGGGCGCCGCCGCCGAGCCCGCGTCCTCTGCGTAGACGGTCTGGTAGCGCTCTGCGTCGGCCAGTCTCTCCGTGATGTACGGCGGCAGGGGCGCCTCGCCCGCCGGCTCCCCCTCGAGCCGCACGAGCCAGCGCCCCTCTCCTAGGGGCTCGACGAGCTCGACCGGCCCCAGGCGCATCCCGCCGCGCAGGCGCCGTGACGGCCTGGCGAGCGCCTCCCAGAGACCGTCCTCCACCGGCTCGAGGAGCAGCACCTCCGCCTCGCCGCCGCTCGGACGCCGAAGACGCAGGCGCGCGGGCACGACGCGCGTGTCGTTCACGACGACGAGCGCGCCGGCCGGCAGCTCCGCCGCCAGGTCGCGAAAGCGCCGGTGCCGGGCGTCTCCGCCCGTGCGCTCGTACACGAGCAGACGGGAGTCGTCGCGCCGCGCGAGCGGACGCTGCGCGATCAGCTCGGAGGGCAGTTCGTAGTCGAGCTCGGACGTCTTCATGCGGTCCGACGCCAAGGGTAGAGTCGGGGCCGATGGATCGCGACGCGCTCGAGCGGGCCCGGCGGCGACTCGCGGAGGCCCGTGAGGAAGGCCCGAACCGGGTCGATCTCGAGGCGGCCCTCGAGCGCGCCGAGACCGCGCTGGTCGCCCTCGCGCAGACCGCAGCCGAGCTCGAGACCACCGTGCCGGAGCGGCTCGGCGCCGCGCTCGAGGACAGCATGCGCGCGGAGGTCGTCCCGGTCGCCCGCAACCTCGCCGAGGTGCGCGGCCTCACCGTCCAGCTCGTCCGCCGCCTCGAGCGGCTCCAGGCCGAGACGGCCGCCGAGCGAAGGGAGCGGCTGGCAGATCTCGCGCTCCTCGTCGATCTGATCGCGTCCGGCTGGCGCGGCGTCGAGCGTCGCCTCGACCGGACGGAGCGGGTGCTCGACCGGATCGACCGCGCGCTCGAGGACCGGCCCGGCGCGGCGGTGTACCGCCTGGACAGTCGCCCGGGCGCGTAGGTCGGGGCCGGGCCGGACCTGTCGCGGGGCTCGCTACGGATACTCGCGCCTGACGCGGCTCGTCCCGAGCCCGGGCGACCACCTCGTCAGCGTCATCTCGCCGCGGCCCAGATCCCACTCGACGAGCACCGCTCGCTCCACGGCGAGCGACAGGACGCGCGCATCGCCGCGGGGACGGGACGCCCACCAAGCATCCGCTCGGGCGTCCCGTAGCTCGTCGTCCACTTCGAGCGCCCGCCCGTACAGCTTGAACTCGCTCTCCCCTGCATCCAGCGCGCCGACGGCGCTGTGCAGGACGCAGCGGGGATCGCGGACGAGGTCACGCGCCTTCAGCGACCAGGGCATCACGCCGATGAGCAGGTGGTCCCCGGTGAAGACGGGCTCGATCGGGCTGATGCGGGGCGCGCCGCCCTTGCGAACCGTCCCGAGGAGCGCGACGCCTGCTCGCTCCAACCGCTCGCGCCCGCGCCTCGCGAGCGAGGGGGAGGCCGCCGCGAAGTCGCTCCAGGCCCGCGCCTCGACCGCCACGGCGCCTAGCGCGCCGGCAGCCGCAGCTCGAAGCGGGAGCCCCGGCCCACCACCGACTCGAGCTTCAGGTCGCCCCCCAGCGCCTGGGCGAGCTCCCGTGAGATCGCGAGGCCGAGCCCCGTGCCGCCGCCGTTCTCGGACACGAAGGGGCGGAAGACGCGATCGCGCTCGCCGGGCGCGATCCCGGGCCCCGAGTCGGTGACGGCGAGCCGCACCGACCCGTCCTCCTTTGCGAGCGCAAGCGAGATCGAGCCGCCGTCCGGTGTCCAGTAGAACGCGTTCGTGAGCAGGTTCGAGACGATCTGGAGCACGCGGTCCCCGTCGGTCGAGACGACGGGATCGGCGCCGAGCGCCAGGTCGTAGCGGATGTCGCGCCGCCGCGCCTCCTCCGCGAAGGACTGGTACCCCTGCTCGACGAGCCGCCGCAGCTCGACCTCGTGCTCGTCGAGCGTAAACGTGTGCGCCTCGAGCCGCGCGAGGTCGACGAGGTCGCCGACGAGCCGGGCCAGGCGGTCCGACTCCGCCCGGATGACGGCGAGCGAGGCCTCGCGTGTCTCGGGGTCGTCCGTGATGTCCTCCCGGAGGGCGTCCACGTGGCCCCGGATGGCGGTGATCGGGGTGCGCAGCTCGTGGGACACGCGGACGAGGAAGTGGCGCTCGTGCGCCTCGGCCTCGGCGAGCCGCTCCGTCATCTCGCGAAAGCGCTCGGTCAGGTGCGCGATCTCGTCGCTCGACCGCGAGTGCGGCAGCTCGGCCCCGTAGCGGCGCCGCGCGACCTCGTCGGCGGCGCGCGAGAGCGTGAGCACGGGCTTCGTCAGCCGCCGGCCCAGGTACCACACGAACGCGAGCGCGATGGGAAGGCCCGCGAGGAACGCGAGCCCGAGCCGCTCGGCGAGGTCGATCCACCGCTCGCGCAGCTCGGCGCGGGGCTTGGCGACGACGAGCGCGCCGAACGTCTCGCCCCCGAGGCGGATCGGCTGTGCCGCGGCGAGGTATACGCGGTCCGTCCCCGGCGGCCGGAACTCGAGGGTCTGCGGACGCCCGGCGTCGAGCATCGTCCAGTCGAGGTAGCGCTCCGGCAGCGTCCGCAGGCCGGTGACCTGCCCCGGGAAGATCTCCACGCCCGAGTAGTAGATGACGGAGCCGGTCGCGCGCTCGAGCAGCGGCGGCGCGAACCGGGGCGCGTCGCGGCTCTCGTCGACGCTCGTCGCCGCCTGGAAGGCGTACAGCTCCGCCAGTCCCTGCGCCTGCCGCTGCAGCTCCTCGAGGCCGCGCGAGCGGGTGTCCTCCTGGAAGAAGTGGACGGCGATCGCGGCCGTGACGAGCGCGGCCATGAGCACGCCCACGAGGAAGATCGCGGGAAGCCGAAAGCGCAGCGAGCGCAGCATGCTCTCAGCGCCTGCGCCGTCTCGTCGCGGGCCGGGGGCAGGCGAGCGTCGCCCGGGGCACTAGGACGCCTGAGCGGCCTTGGGCTCCGTCGAGACCTTGTAGCCCACGCCCCAGACGGTGACGACCGGGCAGGCGTCGCCCAGCTTGCGCCTGAGCTGCCGGACGTGGACGTCGACGGTGCGCGTGTCCCCCGCGAACGTGTAGCCCC